>JAUWSP010000566.1 GCA_030610025.1 Acidobacteriota bacterium
CCCGACTTCGTTCCCGAGGCGGACCGGATCGCCACCTTCGACAACGACGGCACGCTGTGGTCGGAGAAGCCGGCCTACTTCCAGTTGCTGTTCGCGATCGACCGCGTGCGCGCTCTGGCCGGAGAGCATCCTGAGTGGAAGGACGAGCAGCCATTCAAAGGTGTATTGGAGGGCGATCTGGAAGCGGTCGCGGCTACGGGCGAGCGGGGCCTTCTCGAACTGGTGATGGCATCCCATGCCGGCATGACCACGGTCGAGTTTGAGCGGATCGTTGGGGAGTGGATCGCTACCGCGAAGCACCCAACCACCGATCGACTGTTCACCGAGATGGTCTTTCAACCGATGCTCGAGTTGCTCGAGTATCTCCGGTTCAACGGGTTCACGACCTTTATCGTCTCCGGGGGTGGCATCGAGTTCATGCGCCCCTGGGTCGAGCAGGTATACGGCATTCCCACAGAGCAGGTCGTCGGCTCCAGCATCAAGACGAAGTACGAGATTCGGGACGGCGAGCCGGTGCTTGTGCGGCTGCCCGAGATCGACTTCATCGATGACAAAGAGGGCAAACCGGTGGGTATCAACTCTCACATCGGCCGCCGCCCGATCGCCGCGTTCGGTAACTCGGATGGAGACTTCCAGATGCTCGAATGGACGACGGCCGGAGAGGGAGCTCGTCTGGGCGTCTTGATCCATCACACCGACGCGGAGCGCGAGTGGGCCTACGACCGCGAGTCTCACGTCGGCAAGCTCGACAGGGGACTGGACGAGGCGGCCGATCGTGGATGGGTCGTCGTGGACATGAAACACGACTGGAAGACCATCTACTAGGAGTGCGACGGATCATCGAGCCCTTGGCCAGACAGGAAGTCTCCACGCCGCGAGCGTCGCGCATTGCAGTCGAGAGCCACGTCTGGGATCTCGAAGAGTGGATGGAGGCCAATCTGGACGAAACCGCGGTTTTCGAAGACCAGAGCCCCTTCGCTCCACCCAAAGTGATATTCTCAGCAATGCAAGAGTCAGTCTGGGTCATTGAGAGGAATGACCGGGAGCGGAGAGGAGACCCGTGCGCCGTGAGCGCGACGGGGAGGGCTGACCTCGACCGAGAGTTCATTGTCTAGGTAGGGTGACGGGCCGATCGGGATTCTCGTCGGCGTGAAGCTTCTCTTCGCCGGGTTCGCTATGATTGCTTTGGGCTCCATGGGCAGGGGAGTCGCCAGGCGAGTAGGAGAGATTGGAGAGAACGCATAGAGGGAAATCCGCGGGAGCTTTGCTTCTCGACCGGGCAAGAGGAAACGAGCGAGAGGGCAGCGCTCGCACCCGGGGGGAGACAGGGGGTTCCGCGAGTAGTATGATTCATGGTTCAGTAGTCAACAAATGACGAAAGGGGAAATGAGCATGCGGAGCAGAAATACAGCAATGTTGTGTCTGTTGCTGGTGGCCATGTTTGGTGTCGCCAGCACAGGGTTCGCCTACGATCCCAAGCAGATCGATGCGAGGGTCGTGGAAGGCCTCCAGGAGTTCGACAAAGTGGTTTCGAACTCTGAAGAGGTGATCGCCGCCGCCGCCGGCATCCTGATCTGCCCCAAGATCGGCAAGGTCGGTTTGGGAGTTGGTGTCGAGAAGGGCAACTGCGCCCTGCAGGTCGACGGCGAGACGGTTGAGTATTGGCGCGCCTCGGGCGCTTCGTTGGGCTTGACCGCAGGAATCCAGTCCAGCGGCCTGGTCGTGGCTTTCATGGAGCAGGCTGCTCTGGACAAGTTCCGCGATTCCGACAGGGGTTGGGATTTTGGCGTCGATGGATCGGTCGCCTTGGCGACCGTGGGCGCAGGTGGCACGGTCAAAGTCGCCGAGTTCAAGAAGCCGGTTTATGCCTTTGGCTTCAGCCCGAAGGGCCTGATGGCCGACCTGTCTCTCACGACCTCGACCTTCAAGAGGATCGGCACGGAAGCGGACGTCGCCAAGTTCCAGGATCCGTTCCATCGTTTCGTGCTGAGTGCTGACGTTTCTGAGAGGGTCAGGAAGGGCGCCTCGACGGTGCAGCTGACCGTCGATATCGACGGCTATGTCACTGACGAGGCTCGTGCGGCCATGGCGTCAACCATCGCGGCAGAGGGCATGACCGAGGCGCGCACTTCGCTGGAGGCAATGCCCGTGATTGGAGAGGTTCGGCACGGCAAGAAGAGTACTCCCATCCAATGGGCCCGCGTAATCGAAATGCCTGGCGACAATAACTACCGGGTGAATCTGATCAGCAGCGAGCCACTGGGTTTCGCATGGGAAGAGCAATCCGACGAGAACTTCACGATCATCCAGATGGACGTGAATTTGAGAAACAAGAGCGTCGGTACCGGTGTCATTCAGATGGGAGCAACGCTCAACTGGGATGAGAACAGCGGGATCTCCGTCGAGGGTGGCCATGACCTCAGGCCTCTCCGAGCGACGGTGAGCTACAAGAAGATCGAGTAGTCGTCCTCGAGACGGACAACTCGGAGATTTTGGCAGGGCGGGCGGTCCTCGGACCCCCGCCCTGTTTCTTGTCTGGTAGGAGTAGTCGGCTCACTCTTGACCAGGCGAGAAGAATCCAGTAAGGTATTGAGTTCTTGGGAGTTATGGGAGTGAGGGCGGCTACCCACTAGAGTTGAAGGCCGCTTCCCAGCACAACGAAACCAGTCGAGTCTGAGAGAGCGGCATCACCGTGAAGAGAACCTACCAGCCGAACAATCGCCGTCGGAAACGCACCCACGGCTTTCGTCTTCGGATGCGGA
>JAUWSP010000103.1 GCA_030610025.1 Acidobacteriota bacterium
ATCTTGAGCATTGCCAAGAAACTCCAACATTGCGAGATTCTTGCGCCGTTCGACGACGCTCTTCTCGCGCAATTGGCGTCCTGCGGGACCATTCAGCGCCACCAACCCAACGAAGAGATCTTCAGCCAGGGCAATCCGGCCGAGGCCCTCTATGTCATCAGCAAGGGCGCGGTGCGTCTGCAACGCGACACCCAGCTTGGACCGTTCACCCTGGCGACGATGAACCGCGGTGACCTGTTCGGCGATCGATTCCTGCTGGAGCCGGCGGAGCGCAATTTGACCGCTCTCGCCGAGACTCGCGCCGAGTTGGTGGCTCTCGACATGGTTCGGCTTCGAGAGCTTGCCGAAGCTCGACCCTCGTTCGAAATGGCCCTCTCCTGGACGCTGTGGAAGGGACTTTCCCTGAAGCTGCGCGGTTCGAACCAGAAGCTGGCCGAGTTCTTCGCCTCAGATGCCGTTCCGAAGAACGAATCCGGACCCGCTACGAGCCAGCCACCCAAGCGAGCGGGCTTTCGGGTCGACATGGCAGCCAAGCGCGACCTTTTCGACGAGCAGCGGTTGACCCCGATGGAGATCAACTTCCTGGCCTCGCTGTCGCGCGAGGAGAGCTACGGCCCAGCCGAAGCGATCTTTCGTGAAGGTGACCCAGGCGAGACCCTGTATGTCGTGCTCGATGGCACGGTCCTGATCAGCAAGTTCATTCCGGGCGGGGGAGACGAAGGATTGGCTTTTCTGGGTCGGGGTGAGTACTTCGGCGAGATGGCGGTCATGGACCATCTGCCACGCTCTGCCAGCGCCAGCGCACACACTTCCGGTGCCGTGGTTCTCGCCATTGGGCGCAGTGTCGCGGAGGGCATTCTCGATATCCAGAAAGCCTCCTCCACCCGGTTGCTCAAGCTGCTCTGCTCCATGGCTTCTCGGCGGCTCCTGGAGAGCGACGACAAGCTCGTTGGGTGGTTTCTCTTGTCGGCCGGCCACGGCAACTAGGTGTCGAGCAGCCTCAACACCTTTCCAACCAGGCCGGTCGTCGGCACCCCGGCCAGATCCGAGCGGCGAAACCAGCCCGCCTCTGGACCCTCTGCCACCTCGTTGTCAGAGCTCAACTTCGCCTCGACCACCTCGATCTGAAACGACCGGTTGGTGACGCCGTGGCGTACTCGGCCTCTTTGAGGCCCGACTTTCCAGCGACCTCCGTACCGCTGTCCGAAAGCCTCTTCCGAACCTTCTTTGGGCTCCCCGTCTATCCAGGGAAGCTCCCAGAGGCCAGCCATGCGGGCGCTGTCACCCGGGCGCCGGAAGAGAAGTACGCTTCCTCCGCTCTCGACCACCGCTACGCGCCGACGCTGTCGCAGCACGGGCGCCTTGCGGCCTGCCGCTGGATATCGCTCTGGCTCGCCTGCGGCTGCTGCAAGACAGTCCTTTTCAAGTGGGCATATCGAGCACCGGGGTCTGCGAGGACGACAGATCGCGGCACCGATCTCCATGATTGCTTGATTGCTGTCACCGGGTCGGTCGAAGTCGAGCAGCTCCCGCGCTTTTGCTTCGATCGCTCGCCATCCGGCGCTCTTCTTCGGGCTTTCTTTGAGAGCCAACAGCCTCGCGACGACACGCATCACGTTGCCGTCGATGGCGGGCTCTCGAACCGCGAGAACAATGCTGGCAATGGCCGCTGCTGTGTAGCGTCCAACCCCCGGTAACTCGAGCCATTCCTCGACCGTGGTCGGAAACGACCCTCCCGCCGCGACGATCAGCCGGGCCGCGGCATGGAGGCGTCTCGCCCGTTGGTAATAACCCAAGCCTGACCATTTGCCCAGAACGGCCTCGACATCCGCCGATGCCAGGGCCTCCACCGACGGAAAGCTCTCGATGAAGCTCTCGAAATAGGGTCTGGCCGTCTCGACTCGGGTTTGCTGGAGCATGACCTCGGAAACCCAGACCGGATAAGGCTCCCGCGACCGACGCCAGGGCAGGTCTCTTTGCTGCTCATCGAACCAGGCCAGCAGGTCCCGACGCTGCTCGGCCAGGTTCTCGCCAGCGTTTTCTGCCATCTCTGACATAGCAATCGAAGACGTCTCTGCCAAAATTGCCGCACTGCGCCATTCTGGCGTCCAAGAAGGAACCTCCACGCCCGATTCTATCGGTCTCCTCCGACCGCGCCCTCCGGGGAAAGGGCTTGCGGGGGAGGTCTCGCAGTTGGTGGGTGTTTGTGGTGTTACCCCTGTTTACCTAGGGGACTTTGGCAGGCTAGATTGACATGTGCCGCACTCTTGCGAATCCGGCAATAGGGGTGGGAATGTTGATGAAGGGAAACCTCCCCGTAAGCCTTGTGACAACTTTCACAAGCAAGTCTCGTGCCCACACGCCCAAGAATCCGTTCGAGAGGCTGGAATCTGGACTTCTTCCACCGTTTCTGGGACAGTTCACGACTCAGGGATCATGAAAAAACTCCTGGTCATCTTCCTCCTGCTGCTCGCTTTGGCCGTGCTGCTTGCCGCGGTGGGAATCCTCGTGTCCCGTGGTGGTGCCACGTTGCCAGGCGAGAAGATCCTCACCCTGACTCTCGACAGACCCGTCCATGACTATCTGGAAGCTCCATCTTTTTCCTGGATCCGGCGTGGCTCACCCCAGAGCCTGGCAGATGTCTGGGTCGGGCTTGCCCGCGCACGCGACGATCCGCAGGTCCTGGGTCTCTCGGTCTACTTGAGGAATGCCCGATTCGGCTTTGGGAAGGCCCAGGAATTGCGCTCCCTGCTGGAGAGCTTTCGAGAGTCCGACAAGTTCGTAAAGTGCTTCCTGGAGACCGCGGGTGAGGGCACCAACGGAACCATGGCGTACTTCCTGGTCAGTGCCTGTGACCACATAACGCTGGCCCCCCTGGGTGATGTGAACCTGGTCGGGCTATTCTCCGATGCCTATTTTCTTCGAGGCACGCTGGAGAAGTTGAAGATCGAAACCGATTTCTCTCACGTCGGGCAATACAAAAGTGCCGCGGAGCAATTCACCGACATCGCACACTCACCAGCCGCCAAAGAAGCCCTGTCGAGCGTTCTGGATGATCTTTTCGATCAAATCGTCACTACCATCGCCGAAGACCGCGAGCTCGAGGTGGAAGCGGTTCGAAACCTCATCGACAGGGCTCCCCTAACCGCAGACGAGGCCTTGCAGGAGGGCCTCGTGGACAGCCTGGGCTACCCCGATGAATACGAGGCAGGCCTCTCCGAGCTCTCTTCCGAGGAGCCCCGCCTGGTGCCGCTGTCCGATTACGCGCCGCCCAGCAGGCCGCTTACCGGCAGCAGGGTCGCCGTGGTCTTCGCACAGGGCACCATCGTGCGAGGCTCGAACGGTACCGATCCGTGGTCACAACAGCGATATGCCGGGTCCGAGTCTCTCGGGGCGATCCTCCGCGAGTTGGCCGAAGATCCCGATGTCTCCGCTGTCGTACTGCGGGTAGACAGTCCAGGGGGGTCTGCCCTGGCATCGGACCTGATGTTGAGAGAAGTCATCCGTCTGGCCGAACGCAAACCGGTCGTCGTGTCCATGTCGGATGTCGCCGCCTCTGGCGGCTACTACATCGCCAGCAAGGCCACCGGGATCGTGGCTGAACCCGCCACCATCACCGGTTCGATCGGAGTCATCGGGGGTAAGTTCGTCCTGCGCCGTTTTCAGGAGGATCTCCTGGGCATCACGCACGACACCCTCGCGCGGGGAGCCAACGCCGATTTCTTTTCCACCCTGGATCATTTCTCCCCTGAGCAGGCGGAGCTTTATGAGCGGCTCATGCGGCGGATCTACGACGTCTTCGTGGGGCATGTGGCCGACGGTCGAGAGATGACCCGAGAGGCCGTCGACGCTGTGGCGCAGGGGAGGATCTGGACTGGGAGACAGGCTCTCGATCTCGGCCTTGTCGACCAGTTGGGCGGGCTCGATGTGGCGCTGGATCTGGCACGCCGGGAAGCTGGTCTCGAAGCGGGAGAGGCGACCGCGATCGACTTCTACCCCCGACCTCCATCCTTGATGGACTTCTTCAGCCAGAGCCTCGAGCCCTTCCTGGGTCGGCCTACTGCCGAAAGCCTCCTCCTCAGATCCCTTCCCTCGGCTCCGATGCCCCTGGAGGTTCCGCCAGAGCTTCTGGAGTCTTTGGTTGATTTCGACTGAATCGCCCCCACCGGCCCACTTGCCCGAGATTCTCGCTGTGTTATCATTCCGCTCGCTTCGACAAGTCTTTTCGGGCGCTTCCAGCACTTGCAATCCACAGTTTTTCCACAGGTTGTGGAAAACTGGTTCATGAGGTCTCCGGGGTTCTCAAACATGGCGCATTCTGTTTGGCAGCGTCTCCAATCGAAACTACAGGAAGAGCTCGACCCTGAAGAGTTCTCCACGTGGTTTGCGCCCCTACAGGTGCACTCCGAGAAGGAAGGTTCTCTCGAGCTAGTCGCGCCCAACAGACGCTTTCTCCTGGCACTGGAAGAAAGCTACAGGATGACCATCGAACAGGTTGTCTCGAGCCTGGAAGGACCGTCGTATCGCGTTCTGTTTACCGTCCGCGAAGGCGACACGGCCGCGACCGATATTGCGAGCTCACAGTTCAACCCCAGGTATGAATTCCAGTCCTTTGTGGTTGGTAACTCCAACCAATTCGCTCACGCGGCGGCTCGCGCCATTGCCGAGAACCCGGCGCGTAGCTACAACCCCCTGTTCCTCTACGGTGGTGTCGGGCTGGGCAAGACCCACCTGTTGCATGCCATTGGGCACACGATTCACCGAAAACACTCCAATCTGCTCGTGATGTACCTGCCCGCCGAGCAGTTCGTCAACGAGCTCATCAGCTCCCTGCGCTTCAATCGGATGCCCGATTTCCGGGAGCGGTACCGAAATATCGACGTCTTCATGGTGGACGATATCCAGTTCTTGGCCAATAAGGAGCGCACGCAAGAGGAGTTCTTCCACACGTTCAATACCCTTTACTCGAGCCAGCGTCAGATCGTTCTGTCTTCCGATTCTTCACCACGCAATATCCCCGCCCTGGAGGAACGACTCAGAAGCCGATTCGAATGGGGCCTGATCGCCGACATCCAGCCGCCGGATCTGGAGACCAAGGTCGCCATCTTGAGACGCAAGGCCGACCAGGAGGGGGTCGCCCTCTCCGATGACGTCGCCCTCTTCATCGCCCGCCAGGTGAAATCCAACATCCGCGAGCTCGAGGGAATGCTCAACAGGGTCGTCGCTTTCTCTTCACTGACCGGTAAACCCCTCTCCCTGGACCTCGTAAAGGAAACCCTCAAAGACATCCTGCCAGCCGACTACCAACGGGTCCTTGCGCCCGAGATCATCAAGTTCGTAGCTCGTCACTATGGTCTCAAGGTGAGCGAGATCAAGAGTCGCAACAACGCCAAACAGATCGCCTTTCCCAGACAAGTGGCCATGTACCTGTGCAAACAACTCACCGAGTTGTCCTTTCCGGATATCGGTAAGCACTTCAACAACAAACACCACTCCACGGTCATGTACTCCGTGGACAAGATCGAGAAGCTCCGAGCCGAAGACTCCGACCTCGACCGGACCCTACATAGCATCTCCCAGCACTTCTCCTGATCGCTCCCGGAATCTGGTCTGTTGACAAGTTGTGGTCCGATCTGTGGATGCCCTGTGGAAAGCACTCGGGCTAGCTTTTTTTTCCGCACCTTCCACACTCGATGCACAGCCTCGTTCCGCTATCTGATGAGGCTCGCAAGGCTCTTCAGTATGAATGGTTTGCGGTAGTTTTAGTGCTTTTCAACCGCATCTACTACTACTACTACTATGATATATTCAGATCTCTTTCTTAACCGGAGAAGACCCCATGGAAATCCGCGTAAAGCGTTCTGAGTTCTTGAATGAGCTTGCACCCATGCAGGGAATCGTCGAGCGACGAACGACGATTCCGGTGCTGTCTCACATCCTGTTACGTGGCGAGGCAGACCAATTGCATCTCGCTGCCACAGATCTCGATGTCTCCCTGACCACGAGTTGCCCGGCCGAGGTCGAAGGTACCGGTGGAATCGCGGTACAGGCCAGGAAGTTTCTCGAGATCATCCGGGCCGTGGTGGGAGAGGAAGTGCAGTTGGTCCTGGAGGACGAGAAGCGCATCACCATCGTTGCCGGCAAGTCCCGGTTCAAGATCAACGGCCTCTCACCCGCGGACTTTCCGACACTTCCCGATGTCGGCGATCATGAGGGAACCGAGATTCCATTCGCCCAGCTCAAGGCGATGATAGCCAAGGTCATCTTTGCGGTTTCCGTCGAAGAGTCGAGGTTTCAGCTCAACGGAGCGCTTTTCAAGCTCAAAGAAGATTCTCTCGAGATGGTCGCAACCGACGGACACCGCCTGGCCCTGGTTGAAAACGAACTAAAGGGAGCCAAGGCCGAGGATGGGGTTCTCGTGCCACGCAAGGCGCTCCAGGAGCTCCTACGCTTCGAAGGTGAAGAAAAGGTCGCATTCCGCAGGGGAGAGCATCATCTGTCGTTTCGTTTGGGCCGCAGGGAGCTGATCTGTCGGATTTTGGAAGGCACTTTTCCCGACTACGACAGGGTTATCGCCAAGGACAACGACAAGAAAGCCATCTTCGACCGTAAGAATTTCTCCGATGCGATTCAGCGGGTGGCACTTCTGACCGGGGATCGAGCTCGGGCCGTGAGCCTGCAGTTCGATGCCGAGAGGTTGGTGATATCCGCCGCCAATCCCGATCTCGGAGAGGCCGCGGAAGAGGTGACCTGTGAGCACGGAGGAGATGAGCTGCGCCTGGGAGTCAATCCTGATTACATGGGGCAGTTCCTGTCAGCGCTGGAGACGGAAAAGGTCATGTTGGAGATGAAGGACGAGAACACCCAGTGCATCGGTGTTCCGGTTGATGGACAGGACAGGCGCTACCTGTGCGTCATCATGCCCATGCGGATCTAGACGCCTCTTGAGTTCTCTGCGGCAGAGGAGCGTCACCGCGATCCGTTGCCGACCCAAATCAACGCAGTCAAGAAATCGACTCCGCTTGATAGCTCAACTTTCCACCCACTCCTTTCGCAACCTGAAGGACATCGACTGGCAACCCGGTACCGGTTGTCACCTACTTCTCGGCCCGAATGGGTCGGGTAAGTCGAGTCTCCTGGAAGCGGTCTATCTACTGGCTACGACACGTAGCTTTCGCACCTCCCAACCGAGCGATTGCGTGCGGCATGGAGAAAGCGAGTTCCGAGTAACAGGTGAGGTGGATAGCGGTGTGCGAAGCCGGTTGGAGGTGGGGTGGGTGTCTGGAGGTAGGCACCGCCGCCTGAACGACAAAACAGCCTCCCTAGTGGAGCATCTTCGAGTCTTGCCGGTGGTGGCCTGGACCGATGCCGATCGAGATCTCCTGACCGGCCCACCGACTCTCAGGCGACGATTCATCGATCAGGGAATCGTTGCCGAGAAGTCGGCCACACTCGAGACCCTGGCTCGGTACCGACAGGCGCTAGCCAGCAAGAGGATCCTTCTAATGGAGAGGCGGCAGGCGATCGGCGCCTGGAACGAGGTCCTGGCCGCAGCGGCGAGCGAGATCATGAGGCTTCGTCGCGACTATGTAGAGAGGGTATCGACAGAGTTTGCAGCGGTGGTCTCATCGAGCGGACTTTCTCTACCCCAGGTGGAGCTCAGGTATCGGCCGTCGATCGAGATCGAAGAGATCTCACGAGAAAGGGTACTGGAGACGATCGACAGCTTCGAGCGCCGTGAGCGAGACAAGAAGAGGCCGCTGGTCGGTCCCCACCTGGATGATGTAGAGATTCTTTTCGGCGGTCGGGGTATCCGGCGTGTCGGCTCTGCCGGCGAGAGAAAGGTTCTGGGATTGCTTCTCGCCGCAACTCGAGGGCGCCTCCTGAGGGCTGTCAAGAGAGATCCGATCTATCTTCTGGACGATGCGGATACCGAACTCGACAGGGGTCGACTGGAGGCGGTTTTCGGGGTGTTCGGAGAGGCCAAGCAAGTCCTTGTCAGCTCCAATCGAGCCGAGGTCTGGGGGATGGCTGATGGGGCTATCCGATGGCGACTGGAAGAGGGCAATCTGGGTCCCGGATAAACTTCGCCTTTTGGCCTGTAAGTTATTGAAAAATAAGACACTTAAAGTTTGCTTTTTTGATCGTTTACATGATAAGGTCAGCAGTGATTTCGAGGGCCGTGATCTACCGGCCGAAATCGATCCTGAACAGGGACTCGACGTGACG
>JAUWSP010000465.1 GCA_030610025.1 Acidobacteriota bacterium
CCAGGATTGCCGTTTCCTCTTCGCCCAGATCGAGCCGGTAGTACTTCCGTGGTGACACATCTCCAGCCAGGCTTTCCGCTCCTTGTACCTCGTATCCCAGCGAGGTAAGCCAGCGAGTCAAGACAGTTGGATCGGGTAGTTGATCAGGAAAGACCATGGGTGGCAGCTGGCGAGGGCGGTGAAAGCTCCGACTGAGGGGTTCCAGCACCGGACCTTTGACGACCGGGAACGGCTCGGCAGGAGACTCGCGCCAGACGGTAGCATACCCGTTGGGATCCTGATTGACAGGGGTAGAGGGGCAGTGGATAATCCAGCCAGGATTCGGAGCGGGAAAAGGCAGGCGGATGGTACGGAGCTCTTAGAGTGGACGCAAAAATTAGACGACTGCTGCTGGATCTCAAGGGCGCCATCTCCAAGACGCTCGCCGAATCTCCAGACGTCGAACGGTCCATGGAGCGCATTCGTGAAGAAGGCTGGTCGGTCTACCTGGTGGTCGATCGCAAGCGGGAGGACGAGACGCCCGAAGGTGTCGAGCTGACCGCCGATCGTGGTGCAGCGAGAGAGGTCCTTTTTCGCATCGACAGAGAGGATCTGGCGTTTCTGCGATCGCTCGGAATCGATCCGACTCGCCGGCTTCGTCGTCGCCGGCACTGATGGGACGGACCGCGAGCTAGCTCGCGGTCGAGCTGCTCCTCCAGACCAGGGTCCAGTTGCGGCCTGCGCTGGGGCCCTCTCGCCTGTAGCTCCACAGCCGTTCAGGTTCGCAATAGGTGCAAAGTGGAAGGCTCGAGATCTCCTGAACACCCGCCGCGGCAAGCTGGATCCTGGCGGCCTGCATCAGATCGAGATGCGGGGCTCCAGATCGTTGTCTGACAACCACATCGGATGAGCTCGAGTCGACGACTCTGTCTGCCACATCCTGGCCGACCTCGTAGCAGCAGGGGCCGATTCCAGGCCCGATCCAGGCCGCCACCTCCTCAGCAGGATCGGCCAGGCGCTCCAGGGTCCGACGAAGGATCCCGCCTGCCAGGCCTCGCCAACCGGCGTGGATGGCAGCGCTCTGGCGCTTGCCGCTCAGTACAACAGGAAGACAGTCGGCCGTAGCCACCGCCATGGTGAGGCCGGTGGCATCGGTGAACAGGGCGTCTGCCTCTCCGCAAAGCCCTTCGGAGGCCTGAAGCACGGTTGAAGAGTGAACCTGGCGCAGTCGGGCTGTGCGTCGGGGAGCTCCTGTCAGCAGGGACAGGATTCTCGTGAGTTGTGTTTCGGGACCACGGCCGACGAGGCCGATTCGAGTTCGAATCTCCTGTCCATGCCAAACCCACTGTCCACCGGCATTCTGGGCCAGATCATCGCCTACCCGAGTTCTCTTCATGGTGTAACCGTGGGCCTCGTCCGAGCTCCAGTGCCCTGGGCCGAGGTCGGAGCATGACTATAGAAGATTTCATCGAAGTGCTGGGGAACCTTGAGTAGACTTGACCTGGCCAGGCCGACGTTGACCACGACCTGGGAGAAACCAGACGAGCGACCCGGGTATTCGTAGCTCCTCGACGTCTGTGCTTGAAGAAGATGATTCAGTTCCTGCATGTAGGTAAGTCCTTTCCGGGCGGCCGCAGCGCGTTGGAAGACGTGAGCTTCCATCTGGAAAGGGGAGAGTTTGCCTTTCTGAGTGGCGCCAGCGGTGCAGGCAAGACGACCCTGTTGAAGCTGATCTATCGCGAGATCGACCCTAGCTCAGGACAGATTGTGGTCAACGGTAGGAACGTAGCCTCCATTCCCCGCGCCAAAGTACCCTTTCTGCGTCGAACGATCGGTGTGGTATTCCAGAACTTTCGACTGATCTCCCGCAAGACCGTGCTGGAGAACGTCAGCTATCTACCCAGGATCCTCGGCATGAGTCAGCAGGAAAGAAAACGCCTGGCCTACAACACCCTGCGTCGCGTCGGTCTGGCTCACCGGATGAGCGCCTTTCCGAAAGAGCTATCGGGTGGAGAGCAGCAGCGGGTCACTATTGCTCGGGCTCTGATCAATCGGCCGGAAATCCTGATTGCCGACGAGCCGACCGGCAACCTCGATCCAGAGTTGTCCTGGGAAATCCTCAGGCTGTTTCTGGAAATCAACAGCAAGGGAACGACGGTCCTGCTGGCAACCCATGAGCACAGCTACGTTCGAGCCCTGGGGGGTCGATCCCTGGTTCTGGATCGCGGGCGTCTGGTCAATGACGAGTACGTCGAGGGGCATGTCGGGGATATCGAGTCGGACTCCGCCGAGGAATCGGAAGATCCTCCTCGGACCTCGACAGAAAGGATGGCCTGATGCTGGTCAGGATCTTCGGCTATTTTGCTTCCGAAGCCGCGGTGAGCCTGCGGCGTGGCTGGAAGGTCAGCCTGGTGGCCATCGTGATCATAGCCATGAGCCTCTTCATCGGTGGTACCTTCCTGCTGCTGACCACCAATCTTTCTGGCGTGGTCGAGAACTGGCGGAGCGAGGCCAGGATTGTCATCTACCTGACCGGCGAACCAATTGAGGGAGGGGACTCTCGAGTCCTCGAGAAGGCATCAGAGCCGGCCTGGGTCACAGCGGTCGAGGAGGTCTCAGCGGCCGAGGCCCGCTCGAGATTCGAGACCACGTTTCCAAGTGTCAGGGAGCTGTTCAAGGACTGGGAGGAGGAGCCGCTTCCGAGGTCGCTGGAGGTGGCTTTCGAGACCGAGGGCGTAGGGGAAGAGCGGCTCGACGAGTGGCTGGTTTCTCTACGGTCGGACCCTTCGGTCGTGATGGTCGACGATGATCGCGATTGGCTGCGTCAACTGGAGGCCTTGATAGCCATTCTCACCGGTCTGGGTGCCGTAGTTGGCCTGGTCTTGCTGACAGCTGCCATCTTCACCATAGCCAGCGTCATTCGGCTCACCGCCTACCTCTACCGCGATGAGATCGAAGTCATGCGATTGGTCGGAGCCACCGAGCTGTTCATTCGGGGACCCTTCTACTTCGAGGGCGCCGTGCAGGGCCTACTTGGTGGCGTGCTCGCCGTAGCGGGCCTGTATGTTGGCTATCTGATTCTCAACCCGAGGGCTAGCACGACGTTTCTGGGGAACGTCCTGGTCGACCGATTCCTTTCCCCACCGGCGCTGGTATCCCTCATTCTGCTCGGCACCCTGGCGGGACTCCTTGGCGCGGTGCTGTCTCTGCGGCGCGAAGAACTAGGACAGTAGGGGGTTGAAGCGGCCGTCGCCTCTGGCGGCCGTTGGTTCATCCCTGCAATACGTTTGTGATCTGGAGGCTCGTCCGGGTGGTCCGCAGGGGGCTATCCTCCCTTCCGCTGCAAGAACC
>JAUWSP010000251.1 GCA_030610025.1 Acidobacteriota bacterium
GGCCTCTAGCTCGTCCACCGCCGGAGCCTCGACACTCGACGCCACCTCGTCGAGAACCGCTGGAGCCGCCTCCAACTCCTCCCCAGACTCTTCCGCATCCGTTTCAATCGCGAACTGTTCGGCCTCGACGAGCAGTGCCTCTCGAGCGAGACCTGCTGGGCCCTCATCGTCTTCAGGCGCAACGGATTGACGATCTGCTACGACTTCGAATTCCTCCCAGAGATCGTCCAGAGTGACTTCGGTTGAAGCCGGGTCTGCCAGCTCTCGAGCCGTCACCTGGACCTCGACGGCGGAGGCATCAGCTTCCAGATCGAGCAGGGGAATATCCTTCTGATGATAGTGATCCAACACCACCGGCAGGAGTTTCTGGCTGGCTTCATCGAGGCTGATAAAGCGCACGGTCACCCCAGCGACCTCGCCTGAAGATGGAAGAGGGTCGTGTACCTCGATGACTTCCCCTTCGCCTCGGAGTAGGCGGAATCCGTCGCGAATGCGAAGCTCGAAGCGCAGGGGTGAGTGGACCCGTTCCCTGGGCTCGACCTCGAGGAACAACCCCTCCGTACAGATTTTCGAGGCACAGCTCTGAAGAAAGTCCTCGAAACTGGAGAACTCCAGCACCACAAGGGGTTCGCCTGACTCGGCAGGTGAGCTGCTCGACGACAAATGATCCTGGGGGTAACCGGTCATCAGGCGAATCCGGGCGCCATTAGGCTTACGATGACCCCATTCTAGCGCCAAAACAGACTCGTGGCTGTGAATTGATCTCTCAACGCTCGACCATCGGAGGTAAACTCACGGCTCGAAAGGCCGTAGCCCTCCAGGGCATCGGGACCGCGGCCGCTACCGGGAGAGCATCAGGCGTGGACTTGATCCGCAATTTCTGCATCATCGCTCACATCGATCATGGCAAATCGACCCTGGCCGATCGACTGATCCAAAGCTGTGGGGCCGTCCCGGATCGCGAATTCCGCGACCAGATTCTCGATTCGATGGATATCGAGCGCGAGCGGGGCATCACGATCAAGAGCAACACCGTGACCCTGATCTATGAAGCCCTGGACGGGAATCGGTACACGCTGAACCTGATCGACACGCCCGGTCATGTCGACTTCTCACACGAAGTCCGCCGCTCGTTGATGTCTTGCGACGGCGCTCTCCTGCTGGTCGATGCCTCGCAAGGGGTCGAGGCCCAGACCGTAGCCAATCTCTACCTGGCCATGGAGTACGACCTCGAGTTGGTGCCGGTGATCTACAAGATCGACCTTCCATCCGCCGATGTGGAACGCGCTCGCGAGGAGATCTCCGAGGATCTGGGGCTGGATCCCTACGAGGCCGTACTCTGCTCGGCCAAACAGGGGATCGGAATCGAAGATGTTCTCGAAGCCGTGGTGCACAAGCTCCCCCCACCCACCGGAGACCCAGAGGCGAAGCTTCAAGCCCTGATCTTCGATGCGCAATACGACGCGTACAGGGGCGTCGTGATGATCTGTCGAGTCAAGGACGGTCGCCTTCGGCCAGGCCAGCGGATTCGCCTCATGCACTCTGACAAGGAGTTCGACATCGAGGAGGTCGGGCAACTCCAACTCCGCAGGGTCGAGACCGATGAGCTGGCCGCGGGAGCGGTGGGCTACGTCATCGCTGGCATCAAGACCGTGCGGGACATCGCGATCGGCGATACCATCACCGAGGCACAGAACCCTGCCAGCGAGCCCCTGCCCGGGTACAAGGAGGCCAAACCCGTTGTCTTTTCCTCGATCTATCCGATGTCCACGGACGACTACGAGGATCTGGCGACGGCGCTCGACAAGCTATCCCTCAACGACGCGGCTCTGACCTACGAAAAGGACTCCTCGGCCGCCCTCGGCTTCGGCTTCCGCTGCGGATTCCTGGGTCTCCTTCACCTCGATGTCGTACAAGAGAGGCTGAAGAGGGAATACGGCCTTTCCCTGATCTTGTCCGCCCCATCGGTGCGCTACGAGATCACCTTGCAGAGTGGTGAGGAGATCGCGGTCGACAATCCGAGCCTCTATCCCGATCCGTCCCAGATCGAGAGCGCTACCGAGCCCTACATCAAGGCCTCGATCATGATGCCCGAGCGCTACATCGGAGTCGTCATGGAGCTGTGCCGGGAGAAGCGAGGCCTGAACACGACTTTCAACTAAATGGCCGTCGGCAGGGTCGACTTGAACTCTGAGCTTCCCCTGGCCGAAGTGCTGTTCGATTTCTACGACAAGCTCAAGACCGTTACCCAGGGGTACGGTTCCTTCGACTACGAGATGCTCGACTACCGGCCCACCGACCTGGTCAAGGTCGACATCCTGGTCAATGGTGAGCCTGTCGACGCACTCTCCCAGTTGGTCCATCGCGACATGTCGCGGGCAAGGGCGTTGCGCTACTGCGAGAGGCTCGAGGAGACCATTCCACGGCAGCAATTCAAGATCGCCATTCAGGGTGCCATCGGCGGTCAGATCATCGCCCGGTCAACCATCAACGCCTACCGCAAGGACGTCACGGCCAAGTGCTATGGCGGCGATATCACTCGCAAACGGAAGCTGCTGGAGAAGCAGCGCGAAGGCAAGAAGAGGATGAAGGTGGTCGGGGCGGTGGAGATACCGCAATCGGCCTTCATGGCGGTACTCAAGTCCGACCCCCAGAAGTGAGCGATTTCAGCGGCCCCGGACTCTACATCCACGTTCCCTTCTGCACCCATATCTGCCCCTACTGCGATTTTTCGGTCCTGACAGGAGATCGGGCCTGGCAGGCTCGATATCTGCAGCATCTGTTGATGGAGATCGAGCTCTTGACAGATTCAGGGTGGCCGGATCGGGGCCCGGAGCCACCCCGGCAGCCGTTCGATACGATCTACTTCGGCGGCGGAACCCCCTCGATGCTGCAGCCCGAGCATCTCGAGAGCATTCTCGAGGCAGTCAGGGCCAGGCTCCCGGTCCGCACCGATGCCTGGCTGTTCCTGGAGGCCAATCCCGAGGATGTCACCCTCGCAACAGCCGCGACCTGGCGGCAGATGGGGTTCCGCACGATCAGCCTGGGGGTGCAGTCCTTCGCTTCGGACAACCTCGCTTTCCTGGGACGACAGCACTCACCGCGGATTGCGAGGCGGAGTCTGGAGGTCGCCATCGCCGCCGGTTTCGATACGGTGGCCATGGACCTGATCTATGGCCTGCCAGACCAGACACCGACGGACTGGCAGCGCGACCTCGACGAGGCTCTGGCTGCTGGTCCGCATCACTTGTCCTGTTACCAGCTGACTGTTCATCCTCGCACACCGTTCGGTTTCCGCCGGCAGAGGGGTGAGCTCGAGGAGATGGGCAATGACGAGCAGAGCGATCTCTTCGTGCTCACCCATCGTCACCTGCAGGAGGCCGGCTTGCCGGGCTACGAGGTCTCCAATTTCGCTGCAGGTCCAGAGCATCGCTCCCTCCACAATCAGAAGTACTGGTCCCATACCCCATACCTGGGTCTCGGTCCCTCCGCCCACTCCTTCGCTGGTCATCACCGATGGTGGAACGCCCGCAAGATCAAGGCCTGGATGGCACCGCTGGGAGAGGGCCGGTTACCGATCGAGAGCAGCGAGCAATTGGGGCTCCAGAGCCTCGTCCTGGAGAGCCTCATGTTGGGCCTGAGGACCTACGCCGGCGTCGACTTCGATGCCTTGCCCGGCGGCACCGGACAGGGGCTTTGGGAGGAAAACGAGGCTGCGATCGACCGGCTCGTGGAGAGTGGGTTGGCCACGGTCGAAGGCTCCTGCCTGCGCCCGACCCTTCGCGGCCTGGCAGTCGCAGATACCCTGGCTCGATCCCTCGATCTCGGCTCTCTGCGGGAAGAGCCACGCTAGCCTGTCACCGCAAGGTTCGAGTCCGGTTCTGAAGGCCGATGCCCGGGCTAGAACCCGAGTCGCCGCCGATCTTCTGGGGTGTCTACGTCCTGCAGCGGCGCCGAGTCCGCCAAGGGCAGCTCGACGATGCCGTCGGCGTGAAGCGGGAAGAGCTGCCTCCCTCCGGCGTCTCCTTCGAGGCGCTCCAGCTCTGAAAACAGGCTTCGAGCGAAGAGCACGGGGGCGCCCCTGGTTCCCCCGAAGGTCGGTACCACGATCGGCCCGCCTGTGGTCTCGAACAATCCGATCAGGTCATCGATCAGGTCGACGTCCAGGTGCGGCTGATCCACGGGCATGAACAGGGTGCCCGAGGACTCGCTTCCGACCGCCCTGAGACCGGCCCTTACAGAGCTGGCCTGACCGGCTGAGAAACCGGGGTTCTCTACGACCCCGACCTGCAGCCCGTCGAGCGCCGCAGAGACCTGGTCGGCACGGTGACCTACAACCACGACGACCTCAGCCAGCCGTGAGCTCAGAGCTCGTCTCGCGACTCTTCTGACCAGGGTCTCGCCTTCGATGGGCCAAAGTTGTTTCGGAAGATCGGTACCGAACCGCGACGAGGGACCCGCCGCCAGAATCACGCCGGAGACGGCCAAGCTAGACGGCATCCTTCGGGGCCCCTGTGCGCCCATGATGAACGGCTACCATCTGCGCAGCGATGGCCAGGGCGATCTCCACCGCTCGCCGGCCGCCGAGGTCGAGGCCTATGGGCGCATGCAAGCGCCTCAGATCCTGGTCGGAATAGCCCTTCTCTCTCAGCACCGACAGCCTCTTCTCGTGAGATTTCTTCGAACCCAGCACACCGATATAGCGAACCGGGCTGCGCAGTGCCGATTCGATCGCCGGCAGATCGATCTTGGGATCGTGACTCAGCACGGCCACGAAGCAACTCTCGTCGAGTCCGACCTTCAGCAGGGCTTCCTGGGGCCAGGCGCCAATTCGTCGGTCTGCACCGGCGAACCTCTCCTGCTCCAGAAAGGCAGCTCGCGGGTCGATCAGCACTGTTTGGAATTCCAGCTCCCGGGCCAACCGAATCAGGTGTTCGGCAACGTGGACAGCGCCGACAACGACGAGCTTCAGCGGTGGCGCTACGACCTCGAAAAAGGCATCGATCGTCGCAACCTCGTCGTCGAAGGTCTTGCGTGCGGAACGCCGGGCTGGAATCAGTTGTTCAGCATAGA
>JAUWSP010000403.1 GCA_030610025.1 Acidobacteriota bacterium
AGATCGAGGTCGAGGCGCATCAGGAGTTGAGGGACTTCGTCTTCGGGATCGGCGTCTTCACTCCCCGAGATGTAGAGGTCTGGGGAATCAACACGGGCCTGTCCGGATACGCCTCCGAGAGATTGAAGGGCAGAACCCGGGTGCGGCTTGTTTGTCCAGCGCTTCGACTGGGACCCGGCGAGTACCTGATCGATGTCGCTATCCATGCTCGAGACGGCTACCCCTACGATTATCACCGACGTCTCTTGAGCTTTTCGATGACTTCTCCGCGTCGTGGAGTGGGTGTCTATTTCCCGCGCCATCGCTGGGAGTTCGATGAAGCCGTACACTGGAAGCCGCTTTCAAAACAGGATGAAGGGGACTAGCGCGGGGGTCCTCGGGGCAGGTCTGATGATGCGGAACCTGGCTCTCGGCTTGACCGTGATGATGACCTTGGGCGCTTGCTGGCCGTCGGCCAGAGCCGTTGCTGCGGGCCCCGAGGACTTGACCGACTGGGCGGAGGGTCCGGTCCGTTGGCTCCTGCAGTCGAGCGAGCGAAGGGAGCTCCGTCAGGTCCAGGATCCGGAGGATGCTGCCGCCTTTATCGATGAGTTCTGGTCCAGGCGAGATTCTCGACCGGAGGAGCCCGGCAATCCATACCTGGAGGCCTACGAGCAGCGTGTCGCGGCGGCGGATGTTCTGTATGCCGAAGAGGGAATCCGAGGCAGCCTGACGGCGCGCGGTAGGGCCCTGATCCTCCTGGGCTCGCCGACTCATCTGAGTATTACCACCCGCCCCGCCCTCGCCTGGGAAACACAGGACCCGGTCGATCAGCGAGTCACCACCGAGCGCCTGAGCGTGGAGATCTGGGGCTATCGGCGCGAAGATCTGCCGGCCTCGGTTCTGAGGGCCTGGATGACGAAGGCGAAGGGCGGCGACGAGCCGCTGGCCTTGACTCTCACCTTTCGGACGGATCGACGGCGATCGCAGATCATGGAAGGAGAAAACCTCCTCGCTCTGGCCAGCCGCTCGGCTGTTGTGGAGGAATGATCTCGAGCCTTGGATCAGGGCTGCAACCGACGAGCTTGTTGCTCGGCGGTCAGCGAATGCGGCGCATCCAGCCGACGAGCAGCTTTGCGTCGTTCGCGTCTCCAAAGGACACATCGAGCTCCAGGAACAGCTCACCACCACCACTCAAGGGCCACTCGATTCCCACGACCCCGACAGGCTCGATGAACCAGTCGCCACTGCTGCCGTCGTTGGGCTTGTCACGGTCGATGTAGCCGAGCAGGATACCGCCACCAGCGTAGGGTGTGAAATCCGGACTGCTGCCGAATCGGTAGTGGACCGGAATCGTCAGGCTGCCAATGGTGCTGTTGTCGCCGAAACCGAGCTCGAAATTGGGTTGGAGACGGGTTCTTCTCGAGAAATTTCCAAAATTCCAGTGGGCCCCGATAATGCCCTGATCGGGATCGACACCGATTCCGCCGCGGACGCCCCAGGTCTGGTAGCCGAGCACTGCCATGGAGGGAGCGGAAGAGGCCAGAAACAGGAGGCCCGTTAGAATTGCGTACCATCTGAGTTTGTTCATGACCTGTCTCCTTGGCTGGCTGGGGTCTCGTTCGAGTGAGGCCGTAGCCCCCCGCATATGGGGCGGATTGTAGCTCAGCACCTACCAGCTGTGTGATGGCCTGGTCCACTTCACCGACTCTTGCCGCGGGAGCCCGACAGGAATAGCCTCTGAGGTGTGGGATTCTTGCGACCCGAGCTTTTCCGAGTTGGGTTCTCTGCTGCGATGAAATCATGTCTGAACAGGAGGATGAAGATGAGGCTAGTCAATGGTTTGATAATTGTTGCGGTCCTCACGGCGTGCGCCCCGGCTGTCGAGCAGGGGCCTGGAACTTCGGCTGTGGACGACCTGAAGGTGGCTTCCAACGTCGCGGAGAGATTGGCTCGATTCGAGCCAACCGAGCTTGTCGCCGACGTCTCGAGCTTGTCTGAGGGAGAGCTTCGAGTTCTGGAGATGTTGGTGCAGGCGGCCCGCTCCATGGACGAGATCTTCTTGCGCCAGGTTTGGCAGGGAAACCCGGAGCTGCAGGCCGAGTTGCAAGGAGCCGAGGGCCCCGGGACAGATGCGGCCCGCGCCTACTTCACCGTCAACTTCGGCCCCTGGGATCGCCTGGAAGAGATGGAGCCGTTCATCGGAACCCGGCCGCACCCACCGGGCGCTGGCTACTACCCGGAGGACATGGATTCGAGTGAGCTCGAAGCTTGGATAGCCGAGCATCCAGAGGATGAAGAGGCCTTCACTTCGGAGTTCACGGTTATCCGCCGTCAAGAGGGCGGACTTGTCGCGGTGCCCTATGCACAGGAGTACCGCCAATGGTTGGAGCCGGCGATAGCCAAGTTGCGGGAGGCCGCAGCGGCAACCGACAACGCCTCGCTTCAGAGCTTTCTGTCCTTGCGGGCCGATGCCTTCGGCAACGATGACTACTACGACAGTGATGTGGCGTGGATGGATCTGGACTCGCCCGTCGAGGTGACCATCGGTCCCTACGAGACCTACGAGGACAGCCTCTTCGGCTACAAGGCAGCTTACGAGGCCTTCGTCACCGTCGCGTTGCCGGCAGAGTCTGCGGCCCTGGAAGGCTTCAAGCAGGAGCTGCCCTGGCTGGAGTTGAATCTCCCCATAGCCGAGGAGTACAAGAACCTGAACCGCGGCACGGAGAGCCCGATCCGAGTGGTCGATGTGCTGTTCGCTGGCGGGGACACCAAAGCGGGTGTACAGACCCTGGCCTTCAACTTGCCGAATGACGAGCGGGTACGCGAGGCCAAGGGGTCGAAGAAGGTGATGCTGCGCAACATCTTGCGGGCCAAATTCGACAAGATTCTGGTCCCCATCGCCGAGCGGGTGCTGGCACCCGAGGATCTGTCGCGAGTCTCCTTCGATGCCTTTTTCAACGAGAGCTTGCATCACGAGCTGAGCCATGGCCTGGGGCCGGGTCTCATCACGGTCGATGGACGCGATACCGAGGTGCGGTTGGAGCTCAAGGAGCTCTACTCCACGATGGAAGAGGCGAAAGCCGATGTCATGGGGACCTACAACATCCTCGCCCTGATCGAGAAAGGGGTCATGCCCAAGGAGCTGCGGGAGACCCTGGAGGCGACCTATGTGGCCGGCTTGTTCCGAGCGGCGCGATTCGGTGTGCATGAAGCGCACGGGCAGGGAGTGGTTTCACAGTTCAACTACCTGCTGGAGAAGGGTGCCTTGGAAGTCGACGCTGAAGGGCGTTTTCACGCGGTGTCAGAGGAGTTCCCGGGGGCGATCGAGACCTTGCTGAACGAGATGCTGATGCTGCAGGCCAACGGAGACTACGAGGGAACCGCCAAGTTCCTCGAAACCTACGGTCAGGCATCGGAGCCGCTGCTCGAAGCGATCGATCGCCTGGACGACGTGCCGGTGGACATTCGCCCGAGCTTTCCGCAAGCCTGAAGGGTTGAAGCGGCCGGCGATCCCCGCCCCCCACCCTGAGGGTCGAGGCGGCCGCCGCCCCTGGCGGCCGTTCTTTGAAGGCTTGGGTCCTGGGTGAGTGACCCCTATCGATTGGAGGTCCGTCCGTGTGGTTCGCAGGCGGACGGCGTCGGCTACTCAGACTGCAATGGGCGGGCCGCCGCCTTGTCTCATCATCGCGCGGGATCTCTTGTGCTCCATGAAGGTCCTTGCGCTGCGCTCGACTCGGCACCCCCTGTCGAACCACCCGGACGAACC
>JAUWSP010000491.1 GCA_030610025.1 Acidobacteriota bacterium
GAAACCGGAGGCCGACGCCAAGTTCAAGGAAATCAACGAAGCTCACGAGGTTCTCAAAGACGAAGACAAGCGAGCCAAGTACGACCAATTCGGCTCGAACTGGAAGCAGGCCCAACAGACCGGTGCTCCACCGCCAGGATTCGAGGACATGTACACCGTGTTCACCTCTGGGGCGGGTGGTGACAGAGGCCAGGCCTACGACTTCAGTGGCGAAGGCTTCAGCTCCTTCTTCGACATGCTCTTTGGAGGTGGATTCGGCGGCCCCGGACAGGGCGGCCCTCGGGCCACCACCTGGTCTACAGGCCCGACTGGCCCCACTCATCAGGCTGGTGCAGATCATGAGGCCGGCATTTCGCTGACTCTCGTGGAAGCCGCCAGCGGCGGCGAAAGAGAGCTGACTCTCACCGACCCAACGACCGGTGAGCACAAGACCCTGCGGGTCAAGATCCCGAAGGGCATTCGCTCGGGCCAGAAGATTCGACTACCAGGGCAGGGCGGAAAAGGAAGGGGCGGCAGCCCCCGCGGGCATCTCTTCCTGAACGTCGACATCCTGCCGGACAGCCGCTTTCGCCTCGAGGGGAACGATCTGTACACCACCCTACCAGTGACTCCCTGGGAGGCTGCTCTCGGCGGCCAGGCCAAAGTTCCGACCTTGGAAGGCGACATCGCTGTGAAGATCCCGTCCGGCTCGTCTTGCGGCCGAAAGATCCGGTTCAAGAAAAAGGGGTTCCCCTCCGCCAAGGGGAAGGCTGGCGACCTCTATGCCGAGATCCGAATTGTCGTCCCGAAGGAGCTCTCGGAAGACGAGGAAGATCTGTTCCAGCAATTGGCAGAAAAGTCAGAGTTCCAAGCCAGAAACTAGTGTCCCGTTCCCTCGGATTGCTGCAACTGGGAAAGTCGGCGGGCACCTATCGCG
This sequence comes from Acidobacteriota bacterium, assembly GCA_030610025.1. GTDB lineage: Bacteria > Acidobacteriota > Thermoanaerobaculia > Multivoradales > JAHEKO01 > JAUVRX01. The sequence continues at coordinate 917 of JAUWSP010000491.1, forward strand.
TGTACTGGTCGATGATTCTGTCGATCGCCCGAGCGCAGACGGCGCAGAATCCGACCTCGTCCCGAGTGAACATGATGCAGTCGGCCTGGGGCCGAAACAGCCCTTTCGGCTGATAGCTGGCGCCCTCGAAGGCCCCTACCTTCCCTGCATGCGCCTCGGAAGCCAGCAACGCGGTCATCTGCTCTCTCTCCTCGCCGAACAGACGCTCGAGCTCCGCTTCCGGAGCCCCTGACTCCCGAAGCTCCCGTCGTCGCTGCTGAATCGAATGCGACAACTCCTCGAACTCCTCCTTCTTCCACGGAGTCGGCAAAGGCGTCCCGCTCTCGACCAGATCTGCCCACTTGAAGTTCTCCGGATCCAACAGGGCGGTGATGTTCGGCTCCCACGGCTCCGTCATCTCGCCCTGGAAGTCCTCGTAGGCGACATCCGAGGTGTAGTACTCGTCACCCAGGCCCGCGAAGTGGTGGCCGAACTCGTGCACCAGCAGGTACGGGAAGAAATTCGAGTCCGCAGCCGCGGTCGAGTAGAGGTTGTAGATGCCGCCGCCACCATACTTTTCGCTATTCACGAGGATCATCACGAAGTCATAGGGAGCTGCCGCGGCGACATCGCGCCAGTCTCTGTCCTGCAAGGTCAAGACGTAGCGTTCCGAGTCGAGCGTGTTGTAGCTGGCGCCGAGAGGCGTGTTCCGGAACAGGCCCGAGCGAGGGCGAGAGATTCCCGACTCGGCGGCCGGGGGAGCGATGCCCCAGACGTTGAAGTCCGCTTTGCGAGAAGCGAAAGGCTCCACGGCGAACAGGGCCTCGACAGAGCGTTGCGTGTCGGCCTTGAATTTCTCCATCTCGCTCGCCGCGTAACCATCTCCCAGCAGCAGCAGATCGACCTTCTCCGCCGACTCTCCGCTCCGCAGGACGCTGATCACATCTCGAGGCGGAACCGATGCTCGATGGACGACTCGCGAACCAGGATCGATCGTATCTGTCCAGATCTCTACGAAAGCCTGATCGGCCGCACGTTTTCTCAAACGAACCTGAAAGGGCCGCCTCGGCTCCGGGAAGCGAAGGGCTTCTGGCAGAGTGCGCACCACGCCTCTCAGAGCCTCGGAGGTCGTCTCCCACTCCCCGTAGATGCTGGCAAAACCGCGGGAGTAGAGAGCCTGTTGACTCGCCAGATCGACGATCTCGAAATGGTACTTGCCGAGGTTGGTCGCATCCAGGAGCTGCGTTCGGCTTCCCGGCCAGGGCCCTTCGATCCTCACCCGGTCGAGACTGATCTCCTCCATCTCGGCCGTGCCGGTGTGAAAGAAATCCAGCCGCATGGTCGAGCCGGTGAAATGCTTGTCGAAGGAGTCCGCCGCCGTTACAGCTCCGCAGCCGAGCACGGCCGCACACAGAAACAGCCCAAGAGTCTGCCTCGTCATGGTTGCACCTCGTATGTTGTGTCTACCAGCGCCGATCGCTGGCGATCAATTGGCCTGCGGCCTGCTGAGCCACGGGTTTCGAGAAGAAAAAGCCCTGGCCGTAGTCGCAGTCGAGACTTCGCAGTCTCTCCAGCTGGCCGGCGGTCTCCAGCCCCTCCGCCGCGGCGCGCATGCCGAGGCTGCGTGCCAACCCGACGATCGTAGCCACGATCTCGTCGTCGCCGTTGCTCGAATCCATCCGGGCCACGAAAGACCGGTCGATCTTGATGGTGTGGGTGGGGAGCTTGTGCAGATGGCTCAGGGAGGAGTAACCGGTACCGAAGTCATCGAGATGCAGCTGAACACCGAGGCCGGTCAACTCCTCCAGCTTCACGATCGCCGCATCGGCATCTTCCATGATGATGCCTTCGGTGATTTCCAGACGCAGCTTCTCCGGCTCGAGGTCCGCCTCCCGAAGAGACAGCTGGATCCGATCGATGAGATCTGGCTGCAGGAACTGCCGTCCCGACAGATTCACATTGACGCAGAGGGGCCGCGTCAGGGCGAATTTCCGATTCCATTCCGCGACCTGCAGACAGGCATCCTTCAGGACCCTCCAGCCGATCGGCACGATCAAGCCGGTCTCCTCCGCAACGTTCAAGAAGTCAACAGGAAGCAGGAGGCCGCGCTCCGGATGCTGCCACCGAACCAGGGCCTCGAACCCTTCGATCTCGCCGTTGGCCAGCGACACGATCGGCTGGTAATGAGTCCGAAACTCATCCCGCTCGACACCTCTACGTAGATCGGTCTCCAGACGCAGCAGCTCGACGGCCCGCTTGTGCATCTCCTGGTCGAAGATGGAGTGACGCGCCTTGCCCAGGCTCTTGGCTC
>JAUWSP010000190.1 GCA_030610025.1 Acidobacteriota bacterium
GCTCAAGATGGCGGGTACCGATCAGAAGCGCCACAGCATGGTCCGGGAACTGGATATCGATCCGATAACCCGACAGGTCACCCACATCGATTTCCTCCGGGTGCTCATGACCGAGAAGGTCAAGGTCCAGGTGCCGATCAACCTCGAGGGCACTCCCAACGGTGTCAAGAACGAGGGCGGTGTTCTCGACTTCATCACGCGAGAGGTGGAGGTCGAGTGCCTTCCAGGGGACATCCCGCAGTCGATGGAGCTCGACGTCAACGACTTGGAAATAGGAAGTCACTACGAAGTCAAGGATCTGGATGTGCCCAAGGGTGTCGAGCTGATGGTCGAGCTGGACAAGGTGATCGTAGCGGTCGCCCACAGCCGAGTGGCAACCGAGATCGAGGAGGCGGATGCCGAGCTGGCGGAGGCTGGACTCCTGGAGGAAGAGGATGCCGAGCCCGAGCTCATTGGACGATCTTCCGAGGAAGAAACCGAAGAAGAAGAAGAGTAGAGGTTCGATCCGTTCGACACTTCTCTGGGCCGTGCCGGCGCAGGTACCCCTCAGCCATCGTCCGCCACCGAGCCATTCATGAATTTGGACACGCCAGAACAGGCGAGCGCCGGGGTTCGACTCATCGTCGGTTTGGGTAATCCGGGAGATCGCTACCGAGGGACCCGCCACAACCTGGGCGTCGCCGTGGTTGAAGAACTGGCCAGCCGCCGTGGGAGCGCTTTTGATCGAATCGAATGCAATTCGCTGCTGGCCATCGAGCCCTCGGTCATTTTGGCTCGCCCGCAGACCTATATGAACCGAAGTGGCTACGCCCTGCGATGTCTGGTGGAGAAACGGGACTTGCAAGCCGGAGAGATTCTCGTCGTCTTCGATGATGTTCACCTGCCGTTGGGGAGAATCCGCTTCCGCAGGTCCGGTGGTCCTGGTGGACACCGGGGCATGGAGTCCGTGATCCAGAATCTTCAAAGCGAGAGCATCTCCCGGCTGCGTCTGGGAGTCGCGAACCGCGAAGAAGCGCTGGAGGGTGAAGCCCTCGTCGCATTTGTGCTCTCACCGTTTCTGGAAACGGAGCTTGGCGAAGTGAAGGACATGACCGCCCGCGCAGCGGATGCCTGTGAGCGCTGGTTGGCGGAGGGTCCAGAAGCAACCATGAACGAGTTCAACCGTTGACCGGGCAACTGGAAGCCGGTAGTTGAAAGACTCGCGCCGGGTGAAGATGCGCCATCTTGGAGGAGGAACCTGAACGTGGAATTGATGAACTTGATGTATCTCGTACCGTTTTGTGGAGTGCTGGCGCTTCTTTTTGCCTGGTTCCGGGGTGCCTGGATCCGGCGGCAAGATGCCGGCAACGAAAGTATGGGCACGATTTCCGGGCACATCCGTGCGGGCGCGATGGCATTTCTGGGTCGCGAGTACCGCGTTCTCGGGATCTTCGTCCTGGTCGTCGCGGTGCTCTTGTCCTGGGCCAATGCCGGCAAGGCCGAGACTTCGGCCCTGATCGGATTGTCACTGATTGCCGGCGCGTTCTGCTCGGCCCTGGCCGGGTTTTTCGGCATGCGGGTGGCGACAGCGTCCAACGTGAGAACAGCGTCGGCTGCTCGGAAGAGCTTGAATGAGGCACTGCAGGTAGCGTTTTCTGGTGGCGCGGTCATGGGCTTCAGCGTCGTTGGTTTGGGAGTCCTGGGCATCTCATTGCTCTTCTTGTTCTATACCGCGATTTTTCAATCGGGAAACCCCCAGGCCGACCTGATGAGAGTCGTTACCGTGCTGACCGGTTTTTCCTTCGGTGCCAGCTCCATCGCCTTGTTTGCCCGTGTCGGGGGCGGCATCTACACGAAGGCGGCCGATGTTGGCGCCGACCTCGTGGGCAAGGTGGAGGTCGGTATTCCCGAGGATGACCCGCGGAACCCGGCGGTTATCGCCGACCTCGTGGGCGACAACGTCGGCGACGTGGCCGGCATGGGCGCCGACCTCTTCGAGTCCTATGTGGGCTCGATCGTCGGCACGCTGGTACTGGGAGCCAACGCGACGCTCTTGAGCGGCGAGGCCTACACGCCGATGCTGGTCCTGCTCCCCATGGTCTTGGCTGGAGTCGGAATCGTCGTGTCTTTGTTTGGGACGGCCCTGGTCCGTACCAAGGAGGGAGGCGACCCCGGGAAAGCTCTGCACCGAGGCCCCCTGTTCGCGGCGGCCGTCATGCTGGCAGCTATCTGGGCGTTCTCCAAGTGGCTCCTGGCGGACACCTATGTGATCTCGGGGGTGGAGTTCACCGCGGCGGGTGTCTTCTGGGCGACGGTGGCGGGACTCGCTGGCGGCGTGGTGATCGGATTGATCACGGAGTACTACACCGCCGAGTCGAAGAAGCCAGCCCAGGAGGTCGCCAAGGACAGCCTGACCGGGGCGGCGACGAACATCATTTCCGGGCTGGCGCTCGGTATGCGCTCCACAGCTCTACCGGTGATCGTGCTGGTGATTGCAATTCTCGTGGCCCACGACCAGGCTGGCCTCTATGGGATCGCGATCGCCGCTCTGGGAATGCTCTCCACCACAGGCATTCAACTGGCCGTGGATGCCTACGGACCCATTGCGGACAACGCGGGTGGGATTGCCGAGATGGCCCAGCTCGGTCCGGAGGTTCGGGCCCGAACCGACAAATTGGACGCCGTTGGCAACACCACGGCCGCAATCGGCAAAGGCTTTGCGATCGGTTCGGCGGCTTTGACGGCACTGGCACTGTTTGCCGCGTTTCGAACCACGGTCGGTCTCGAGGTCATCGACCTCGCAAATCCGAAAGTCATGGGTGGACTTCTGTTCGGAGCCATGCTGCCCTTCCTCTTCTCATCCATGGCGATGAGGGCGGTTGGCCGCGCGGCGTTCGAGATGATCGAAGAGGTGCGCCGCCAGTTCAAGAGCATCCCTGGTCTGATGGAGGGCAAGGCCGAAGCGGACTTTACGAGGTGTGTGGACATCTCGACGCGGGCAGCAATCAGGGAGATGGTGGCTCCCGGATTATTGGCGGTGATCGTGCCTGTAGTCGTTGGATTCTGGGATACCGCCGCGCTGGCCGGAGTTCTGGCAGGTGTCACTTCTTCCGGCGTGCTCATGGCCATCTTCATGGCCAATGCCGGTGGGGCCTGGGACAACGCCAAGAAGTACATCGAGGGTGGGGCGTATGGCGGCAAGGGCTCGGACGCTCACAAAGCGGCTGTGGTCGGCGACACGGTTGGAGATCCTTTCAAGGACACGGCCGGTCCCAGCTTGAATATCTTGATCAAGCTGATGTCGGTGGTGGCCCTCGTTCTGGCTCCGCTGCTGGTCTGAATCGGAGGCTGGAATCCGGCGCGGGAGCTGGAGTCGAGCGTCAGACATTGCTTTTGGCCGAGGATAGGCTAGAATCGGCGGCCAGTCGTAGTGAGGCGCAGTCGAGTGCTGCGCTTCCAACCATCAACCTCTCTGTCCCCGCGAAGTCGGGGACTGACAAGGCCAGAGGGAGGATTCAATATCCATGCGTAGGTATGAGTTGATGTTCGTGGCCGACCCTCGTCTCTCCGACGAGGAGGTCGTGGAGCTGAGCCAGGACTTCCAGAAGATGATCACCGATGAAGGAGGAGTCATCGCCAAGGAGGAGAGCTGGGGCAAACGGAAGCTGGCGTATCCGATCGACAAGCTGACCGAAGGGCACTACGTGCTGCTGCATGTGCAGTGTGAGGACGGTAGCCCCTTTGGCATGGTGCGGCAAAGAATGCAGCAGAGTGACAGCGTTTTGCGGTATCTGACGGTCCGAGTCGACGCAGGTCGACTGAGGGAACGGGCACCCAGGAAACCGGCAACCGAGGAAGGGGAGCCCGCCGTTGAAGCCTCGACTCAGACGGAAGGTGACCGTGAGGAGGGTAACTGATGCCAGGCCCAGCCAGAGGATCCGGTAAAAAGAAGTTCTACTTCCGGCGGCGAAAGGTCTGTCGGATGTGTGCCGATAAGCTCGACACCGTGGACTACAAGGACATTCGCTTCCTCCAGCAGTACCTGGTAGAGCGCTCGAAAATCCTGCCGCGGCGCATCTCGGGTACCTGCGCGAAGCACCAGCGTGTCATTCAACAGGCCATCAAGCGGGCAAGGCATCTGGCTCTGCTGCCCTATACATCGGACTAGGAGAGCATGATGCAAGTCATCTTGATGCAGGACGTTTTGCATACGGGCAAGCGCGGCGAGACCGTCAATGTCAAGCCTGGGTACGCCAGGAACTTCCTGATCCCCAAGGGCTTTGCTCTGGAGGCCACGCAGGGCAACCAGAAGTACTTCCAGCAGCAGCGCAAGAAGATCGATGCCCATCACGCCAAGGAGCGGGAGGCGGCTCAGGAAATCGCAGCCGAGATCGGCACGCTGCGATTGCGAATCGTCAAGCGCGTCAGCGAGGCCGAAACTCTCTACGGGTCGGTCACGGCTGGCGAAATCAACGAACTGCTGCATGAGAAGGGTGTGACTGTCGATCGGCGGCGCATCGACCTCGAAGGTGGTATCAAGACACTGGGAGAGCATCAGGTCAGAATCGAGCTGCACCCAGAAGTCGTCGCGGAAGTCACGGTCACGGTCGAAGCGGAAGAGTAGGGCAGATGCCGAGCCCGGAGCCGCCCAGGCCGGAACCCTCGATCGAGGACTTCGTCGGCGAGCCGACGCGTGACCTGTCGGCCTGGCGTTGGCTGTGGGAAGGCAACCGATCCTTCCCTGTAGTCAACCGCCGTACGGGGTTTGCCGGCTGGGCCGAGCGACTCCTGAAGCGCCTGGCGCGCCCCTTCCGGCCGGCAGTTACCCTGCCACAGCACGATCTTTGGGTGCGACAGCAGACCTTCAACCTGATCGTCCTGGAGAATCTCGAGTTTCTACAGAGGGCCCCCAGCGATTTCATTCGCGATCTGCGGCAGGTCCGCGACGACCTGGTGCGAGATGTCCAGAACAATCACCGGCGGATCACCTATCTCGAGGCCTTTCCTCGGGAGGTGCTGACGGATTTCAATCAGCATACCGATGCCCTATACGCCTTGATGGATCAGAGGCTGGATCGGTACCGCAGGCAGAGCCAACACTACTGGAGCCGGTTGGGGAGTCTTCTGGCGATGGTCTCGGAGACGGAGGGTGAGCCGGTCAGCCGTGCGGCGCTGGAAGAGGTCTGGAAAGACCAGGGGTATCTGGAGCTCGAGGACCGGTTTCGCGGCACCCGAGAGGAGATTTCGAATCGAGCAGAGGCCTATCTAGGCTTCCTGGAAGGGAAGGGGGCAGTCCTGGATCTGGGTTGCGGCAGGGGCGAGATGCTCACCGTCCTGGGAGAGCATGGCCTCTCTGCCCGCGGCGTGGATCAGAGTGAGGAGATGGTGGCGCACTGCAAGAGCCTGGGCCTCACCGCCGACAGGGCCGATCTGTTCGGTACGCTCGAGGAGGCTCGGGAGGGGAGCCTGGGTGGTGTTCTGTCCGTCCACGTGATCGAGCACTTGGAGCCGACGGATCTGGATCGCCTGGTGCGACTCGCCTGGCGAGCTCTGGAGCCGAATGGAACCCTGATCCTGGAGACCCCGAATCCCCTTTCTCTGGTGGTGGCAGCGAGGAATTTCTGGCTCGACCCGACCCACCGAAGACCGGTGCATCCCGCAACCCTCATGCTGCTGTTCGAACAAGCCGGCTTCGATCCGGTGGAGCGGCTCGACCTGCGCCCTTTCGAAGCCGGGGACCGTCTACCCGAGATCGACCTGGCAGACCTGTCCGATGAGATGAAGCCGGTGGCGGACCACATCAATCGGCTGCGGGATCAACTGGATGAGCTGCTGTACGGATTTCAGGACTATGCGATGGTGGGCACGAAGCCGCAGTAGCCGGGTAGGCCCCATAACGAATCAGTCAGCTGCCTAGCCCGACCTTCTCACCAACGTTCTACTGCAAGACCGAATATGCCCGAACTTACTACGTTTTCCGCCCTCATCCCTCCTCGCCGTACTTCAAGTACGCCTGCGGGGGCTTCGGTTGTCAGGCC
>JAUWSP010000240.1 GCA_030610025.1 Acidobacteriota bacterium
AAGATCTCGACACTCTGCCCCGACATCCGGAACCCGAAATCAAGCTGCTTCCGAACGTGCGGCGGCGTTCTAGAAATCGAGGAGATTGATCACGGTGCCGATGAGCTGGCAGCCGGGATGGCTCTCTCGCGCGGAGCGGTGAATCTGCCTCAATCGGCCATCGGCAATCCGCTGGGCACGGCCATGGGCGTGTCGCTGCGAATGTCCATGCTGTTGGGATCGGTCAGGGCGTAGATGAAATCCATGAGCTGCTCGATTTCCTTTTGCGATAGCCGTCTTGGATCGAGCTCATTGGCCTCTACGATATCTGCGACGAGATCGGGATCGTTCAGCACCTCGAAGTCGATCTCGGCGAGGTCTTCTCGATAGGGCAGCACTGCCTGGTAGCGGTCGTAGCGCTGCATCGAAGCCACCGTGTCGAGCTGGTGCATGACCATGTCGCGAAGATCGTTGAAGGCGCCGACGTGGCCCCAGGGGCCTGTCAGTGCGACGTTGCGGAGCGTCGGAGTCCGGAACTTGAAACGGTCAGCTTCGTCACCGGTCGCCTGCTCGCGCCCGAAGTCCTCATGGCCGTTGACGCCGTCACCCTTGCCGGGTCCGATCTGGGGCATGCAGACAGCGTGAAAGTCCTGGTCGGTCTGGAACGGACCGCTGTGGCACTCGGCGCAGCCGGCCCTGCCGTAGAACAGATTCATCCCTCTGCGTGCCTTGACGCTCATGGCTTGCCGATCGCCTCTCAAGAAGCGGTCGAAGGGACTGCGGTCCGCTCGCCAGGCTGAAGCCTCGAAGGCGCCGATGGCATTGGCCGCGTGCACGTACGTGATGTCACCCGCGATGTTGATATCCGGGAAAGCCTGAATGAAGAGGTCGACGTAGGTCTCGTTGGCTCTGAGGCGTATCGCCAGGCGCTCCCACAGGAGCGGAAGATCACCGGCTGCAGCCGCCTGGGAGATCTCGTTCTCGTCACCCTGACCGGCCATTTCCTCATGCGAGGTGACCGGGAACATGGCCTGGGCGGCCAGCACGTTGTCGAGGCCAACGGGGAAGTCATCGCCGGCAGGATTCCGGAATCCAGACGGCTGGGAGGGATCCACCTCCAGGCGCCCGTCATAGAACATGCGGTAGAACTCCCGGGCACCGAGATTGAAGACCGGAGGAGCATTACGAGGCACTCGCGCGTGAATCGCGTCCTCTCCTGAGCCCGTGTCGCGGCTCATGCCGAGACCTCGCCCGCCTTCACCGACAGGAAGTGAAAGGCCGTCCCCCGTGTCGGTGAGGGAGTGATGGCAGGTGGCGCAGGATGTGTTCCGGTTTCCGCTGAGGAGCTTGTCGAAAAAGAGCAGACGGCCAAGCTCGACCTTCAAGGGGTCCGGCCGGCCATTGTCGTAGTAGTCCCGATCGGTTACAGGTTTCGGTAGCCTGGGCCCCCAGGCGGCGCCCTCCGAATGGTCACCGGCTTGTTGTGGAGGGTTGTTGTTGCGCTGGGCCCAGCCCGGCGTGGATCCAGCGGTGGCGAGCAAGCAGAGAACGATCGCGACAGAGAATAGGGGTCGTGGGTTGAGCATAAATTTCCTCCCCGGAAACTCGAGTTACAGGTAACCGGCGCAGCTACGACGATTCAGTACCACTGGTTAGCGTTTCAGAGGAACAGCTGAGTGACAACACCCATTGGGGTGGTTTTCCTAGAGATACATGCGCATAGGGCTCTGAGAGATCTCAATCCTTCAACAACTCCCGGAGCACGACCCGATAGGCAGGCCGATAGGCGTCGGCGTACTCGTTCGAGTGGTGAACGGCCGGATACCCCTGCTGTTTCAGCTCGGCAAAGCGGCCCTCGAGCTCGGAGGGCGAGAAGGGCAGCGCGTCCTCGCGTGCCAGTTCCACCGCCTGCATACAGAATCGATCGAGGGCGAGTGAGTCCCCCTTGAAACGTTCAGCGGTCAGCACGAAGGCATCCGAAAGGAGCTCCGGATCTCCGCCCGCACGGACGTAGGGGCGCAGATTGACCCGCACGAGCCGGCCGTCTGGGCTGAGAGGCTCGATCAGGGGTTCGTCGAGAAAGTCGGATCCGGAGCTCTGCAGTGTCTCGATCTCCCGGGTCATCCACTGACGCGCCGCCTCGCGGCTGGGAATTGCATGCCCGCTCCCCATGGCTGCCTGGTGAAGGAGCTTGTAGAGATCGTCCGGCTGCGTCTTCGGGTAGCTGGCGAGGTGGAGCTCGAGGATCTGCTTCAGGTTACTTTCTTGAGCAGCCATGGGAAGGGTGGTCGTCAAGGCCAGGCTCGCCAAGGTGAAGGCACTCAGCCAACGCAGTGACACCGGGGCACGAGTCCGAGGGGTTGGTCGTTCCACGGGATATCAGGGGAATTCGGCTGGAGACTTTCCTATGTCCACGATGGAGCAGCCATCTCGCACTTCGATGCCGAATCGGGTCGCTTCTTCGAGAACCTGTGGGTCCGCCGAGCCCGGATTGAACCAGACCTCGACGCCTCTCATCTCGGTCATCTCGGCAAGGAGCGCCCTTGTTCGTGCTGGTGGCAGATAGAGACTGACTCTGTCCAGGGGGACTTGGATATCCTGCAGCGTCCGGAAGACAGCGCAGCCCTCGATCTCATCTTCATGAAGATTGACGGGGAACACTTCCCAGCCGGCACTCTGATAGGCGCGGACGCACTTGTTGCCGAATTTCTGGCGGTTCCTGGAAGCCCCGACGACGGCGATCGTGCCGGCGCTCAAGGGCCTTTTCTCACGATCTGGCGAACGTCGCCAACCCGCCGCGTTACACCCTTGGAGTCGAGATACTCCAGGAGCGGGATGGCCCACTTTCGGGTCAGGTCGAACCGTTTTTTGAAGTCCCCGACGCTGATCGAGTCGAGGTCGCTGGACCGTAGCTCCTCGGCGACCCTGGCCACCGCCTGAGACGAGATGAAGAGACCGCCCGGTAGCCGCGCCAGCTTCTTGTTCTGCACCAGATAGTGGATCACGCCGTCCAGGATTTGCGGTTTGGCACCCAGCTCCTCGCGAATTTCGCTCGGTGGAGGTGGCCGCAAACCGGCCGCATCGAAGCGCTGCAGAATCGACCTGCTGAGCTCGGATTCGTCGTTCGTCAGCTCGGCGCTGCGCCCGGGCAGGTTGATTAGATCTCCATTCACCACCAGGACTTTCTGCGCCTCGAGCCAGCCGAGATAGACGTCGTCGAGCTCGGAGCCACGACCGGGGAGAATGCGAGAGATGGCCTCGGCCTTCGGGATGCCCCGCGCCAGACGCTCTCGTCGAAAATAGGACTTGAGGACCTTGCCGGCCCGATCGACGACCTTCTTGTAGGCGCTCGGAGCCAGCCAGCGAGCGCTGTGGCCCGGCCCCGGTTCCACCCGAAGTGCCTGCTGATCGGAGACCAGGGCGGCGAGGTCCGGCTCGATGGAATTCGGCTCCGTGCCCAAACGGCGAGCCAGCGACTCGGTGTCGATGCCCGCCTCTCCCGCCTCCTCGACCCAGAGTGCCAGTGCGTCCCTGGTCTCACCCTCCAGTGCCTGTAATGCGCTGCCGAGTTGAGCTCCTCGACGGCGGTGCCAAAGAGGATCGAGGATCTGGCCTCCGCCGAGCGTCGACTGAGGCGAGGGCCGGCGTACGATGAAGTGGTCACCCCGAATGGCCGTTACCGGTCGCTGGAGACGGATCTCCACCAGGCCGCTACTGCCAGGTTCGAGAGGGCCGCTCAGCGGGCGCAGTCGGCCGAGCACCTCGCTCGAGTAGAGGTGGAAGCGAATCGGGATGGAGCCGCGAAGGGTCTTCGGCGCATCGGGCAGGAGCGTCATCCGAGCCGCCAGGCTGGTAGTCGTCCCAAACTTGCCTGGAGTCACGAGCTGCTCGCCTCGCTCCAGGGTCTCGTGCTTGGTTCCGGACAGCTGCAGAGCCGTGCGCTCTCCGGCCACCGCCTCTTCTCGTGTCGAGCCGTGCACCTGGATGCTGCGGACCCGAGCCTTTCTGCCCGAGGGCAGCAGATCCAGGTTGTCCCCGACCTTTGTCCTACCGCTCACCAGGGTTCCGGTGATGACCAGGCCGAGTCCTTTGAGCAGGAAGGCCCGGTCCACCGGCAGCCGGCAGGGCTGCGTCAGGTCGACTGCGGCTTCGTGGAGCCCCGCCAGCTCGAGGAGGCTGGATCGTAGCTCGGGTAGCCCCTCTCCCGTCACGCTCGAGACGGACAGGATCTGGGCGCCCGAAAAGGGGGTGTCGGCCAGTAGCTCCTCGACCTCCATGCGGGCCAGCTCGACAATGTCTTGCGTGACCAGGTCGGACTTGGTCAGGGCGACCAGGCAACCGGGAATGTCCAGCAACGAGCAGATGGCGACGTGCTCACGGGTTTGCGGCTTGACCCCTTCGTCGGCGGCCACGACGAGGAGCAGGACCCGGATGCCCCCCAGGCCGGCCAGGGCGTTGTGGACGAAGCGCTCATGGCCGGGAACGTCGATGAAGCCGACCTGGAGATCCTCCTCCCGGAGGTGGGCGAAACCGAGATCGATGGTGATGCCCCGCTCTTTCTCTTCGATCCACCGATCGCAGTCGATGCCGGTCAGGGCCTCGACCAGGCGGGTCTTGCCGTGGTCGATGTGCCCAGCGGTGCCGACGATTACCCGCCGCAGCGCATCGGTGGAATCAGTCTTGTTCGGCAAGGATCTGGCGCGCCAGGCGATTGATGGTGGAGCCATCCGCGCGGCCGCTGTACTGCGCCATGATGGCCTGCATGATCGGTCCGATGGCCTGCGGCCCGCTCAGACCCTCGGCTTCCACGAACGAGCGGATGGCCTGTGTCAGCTCTTCTTCGTCGACCGCCGGAGGCAGGTAGGCTTCGAGGATCGCGGCTTCCCGATCCTCTTTGTCGGCCAGGTCGTCTCGTGCGCCCGAGCGATATTGCTCGCTCGACTCTCGCCGTTGCTTGATGGCTTTGCGCACGAGGCTCAGGAAAGCCGCCTCTTCGACTTCTTCGCCGGTTCGAATGCGTTCATTGTTGATCGAACTGAGAAGCAATCGAAGGGTGGCGAGGCGATCCTGATCACGGGCTTTCAGGGCCTCCTTCAGCTGCTCTTCGATCTGTTGCTGCGGTGTCGTCATAGCCGCATTACACGGCGCCGTGGAGCCGCCGGCAGCGTTGCCGCTCCTCTCCGATGAGACCCCAGCGCTCGCCGTCACGGCGCCTGGCAATCAGCCCCACGGTGACAGCAAGCCAGCTGAACCGGTGCCTCGGAGAGG
>JAUWSP010000374.1 GCA_030610025.1 Acidobacteriota bacterium
GCCGACGCTGCGTCTGCACTGTTCCTTGCGATTTATTCGACGTGGGAATGCACCCATCTTCTGGCCACACGCCTGGTTCTTGAGGACGCGATCGCGAAATTGGAGGGTTTCAGCCAGCGATTCGAACAGTGGCACGAAGAAACTGAAACATCGTCTGCACCCGACGCGGAGTAGCTGCAATTCTGGATCCGGGGTTCGAGGCTGTTGTGCCGGGGCAATCTCCCCCGGCCACCGGTTCCTGCCGATTCGAGAGGCCGATCGACGCGTCGGTACTCGCCCTGGGGCTCAAGAGCGGGCCTGAACACCGTGTTCGCCTGGAGTCGAACGAAAGGAATGTCCTATTCCTGATGAGCTGGCCGGCTTCATCCTTCAGGTGGTGGATGGAGTGAAGCCTGCCCTCGACTCGGTGAAGATTCCTCTGCCGACCTAGGTTCGAAGTGGACATCGGGCACCTCCTGCAGAGCTGAGATTTCGCTAATTCTACACCGATTCGAGAGTCGCCCACCCGCTGGCGCGAAATGGCCGGAATTCATCTTGTTCCGAAATGTGTTCACATGAGATAGTGGGATCTGTATAATTTATAATCCACAGCATCATATCAGCGTAAGCAAGCGGTAAACCGGATGAACGGGGGTCTACCATGGTGATCGTACTCGCCCTGTATTTTGGTGGCGTCTATCTGATCTTCTTCAAATTCAAGCTCTTGCCCTTCAACAAGTTCACTGCAGCAATCATCGCCCTGGTGGGAATCATCATCGGCACCGTGTTCATGGTCGGTCTGCAGACGCTCGTCCCGGCCAGCGCACGGGGCATGATCGTCGCCAACTTCACCGAAATCGCGCCCCAGGTTTCTGGACAGGTCATCGAGGTGCCGATCGAGCACAACCAGGATGTCGACGTGAACCAGATCCTGTTCAGGATCAACCCGCGGCCCTTCCAGGATCAGGTGGATCAGCTCAAGGCACAGCTCGTCCAGACCGAGAGCTCGGTGGCTCAGCTCAAGGAATCGTTGGATGCGGCGCGGGCGCAGGTGCGCTCGACCGAGGCGAACCTGACGCTCAGCCGAACCCGGTTGGTCGAGTTCGAGCAGCTTTTCGAGAGCGGTGCCGGGAGTCGGTTCGATGTGGAGAACAAGAGAACGGAGGTGGCCGCGCTCGAGCAGACGCTCCTTGCGGCCGAGGCCGCCAAAAACCAGGCGATGCTCGCCCTCAATGCAAGGGTCGGAGATCGTCAATCTCAGGTGGCTCAGGTGCTGGCCCAGCTCGACATCGCGCAGTTCAACCTCGAGAACAGCGAGGTTCGTGCGCCGGCTCCGGGCCATGTCGTGATGAATGTGCTCCGGCCAGGAATGGTGATCTCTCCGGGCCGTGCGGTCATGACCTTCGTCTACCGCGACCCGGTGGCCGTTGTCGGGTTGATCCCGCAAAAGGGCCTTCAAAACATCGGCCTCGACGACAGGGTGGTCATTACATTCCCCGCCTTTCCCGGGCGTGTCTTCGAGAGCACCGTACGTCGGATCCCGGGCGCGATCGGCAACGCGCAGCTGGTGGCCTCGGGTCAGGCCGTGGCCATCGGAGAGAGTCGAGTGACGACGCTCTACCCCGTGTACTGCCACCTGCCCGAAGATTTCCCCACCGACCAGGTGCGACCTGGGCTGGCCGCCAACATTCGCATCTACTCGAAGCGGGCAGGCCCCATCGGCGCCGTCGCATATATCGGGCAGTGGATGCAAACGTCTCTCGCGTATCTGCTGTAGGAGGACAAGGCCATGTTTATGACACTACCTGGATTCATCATCCTCATCGTCCTGGGTTTCCTCGGGTTATGGATCTTCGTGGAGCTGGCGAGCCTTCCCGGGAAAAAGGCGACTGAACGGGATCACCCCCAGGCCGAGGCCATCAACATCCTGGGCTGGCTCGGGCTGCTCTTTGGCGGTGTGGGGTGGATGGTGGCCCTCGTCTGGGCCCACCTGAAGCCCCTGGCTCTGCCCGCAGCCGCGGAAACAACCGCGCCGGCGCCGACGGGTGTCCCCGACGCCCCAACCGAGGAGGCGACATGACCATCAGAAGAGACGCCTCGGTTTTCTTGATCCTGTGCGCCGCTTTCCTGGCCGCCTGCGCGGTGAAACCACCACCCGAGACGGCGGACATGGTGCAGGACGCCCTGCCCCCGACGACCGAGATTCCTGACGAGTGGACGGGGCCGGCGGGGGACACAGGATACGTGGACGACGGCTGGCTCGCGGACTTCGATGATCCGGAGCTCGAGGCGCTGGTGGCCGAGGCACTCGGCGAGCACAACCCGAACATGAGGCTGCTTGCCGCCCAGGTGGACCGCGCTGCCGCGTCCGCCCGGCTGGCCGGCGCGGCCCTGAAACCAGTGGTCGGCCTCGGGGCCGATCTCTCGGGGACCGGCGGCGGTGGCGCCCCTTCGAGCACTGCCGGTGAGGTCGGTGTCGGCGTGTCCTGGGAGGTCGACGTCTGGGGCAAGCTGCGTGCAGGCAGGGAGGCGGCGGATGCCAACCTCCAGGCGACTGTGGCCGACGTCGAGTTCGCTCGGATGTCGTTGGCCGCATACGTCGCCAAGGCCTGGTTCCTCGCCACCGAGCTCAAGCAACAGGTAGGCCTGGCCAGGGAAACCGTCGACATCCTGACGCGGCTCACGGAGCTGGTGGAGAAGAAGCAGGCGGTGGGCCAGGTCTCGATGCAGGACGTCTATCTGGCGCGTGCGCAACGCGACCAGGCCGAAAACGCCCTGCGCCAGGCCGAGGGCGGGCGGAAGCAAGCGCAGCGGGCCCTCGAAATCCTGGTCGGCCGATACCCCGCAGCCGAGATCGAGGGGGCGGAAGAGCTGATGGCGACACCGCCTCCCATCCCGGTGGGCGTGCCGACCGACATCATCCAGCGTCGGCCCGACCTGGTCGCCGCCGAACGTCGGGTGGCCGCCGCGTTCTACTCGACCCAGCAGGCCGAACTCGCTCGACTGCCGAGCTTCACGATCGGCGCCGGAGTCGGCGGCGCGAGCGGACTCGACAGCGCTATCGGCCAGCTCGGTGCGGGGATTTTCGCCCCGATCTTTGCCGGAGGGGCACTGGCCGCACAGGTCGACTCGGCCGACGCCAACCAGCAGGCGGCGATGGCCGCCTACGGCCAGAGCCTGCTCAAGGCATTCGAGGAGGTGGAGACCTCCCTCACGAACGAGGGGCTGTTCAGCGATCGGGAGCGGTATCTGCGCTCGGCGGAAGAGAACAACCTGAAGGCCTACGAGATTGGGCAAAAAAAGTATGACGTGGGGCAGACGGATTTGCTCAGCGTCCTGCAGATCCAGGCTCAGTGGGTGGGAGCACGCGTGGGCGTGATCAGCATCCAAAACGACCGACTCGCCCAGCGGGTCGATCTTCACCTCGCCCTCGGGGGGAGCTTCGAGAGCAAACCCGAATCGGATGCAGGAGGACAGGGTGATTAAGGAGAACGTGTGGGCTCTGGCCCACCATCACAGCAGATGTGGGATGCGAAAATGGATCGAAAAAAGATGGATCACCCATTGAGATATGGCACGGTTTTGTTGAGGGTGGAAATGCAATACACTATCCCCCTATCCCCGGGCTAGGATGCTCATGTTCGGCTCGCTCGCAAAGGCCGTGACGAAGCAAGCGATTGCGTAGTTCGTAGTTTGAACGTGCGTTTGGCTCACGTTAGCGCCATCGCACTGACTAAGGAGGTTTTGAGAGATGAAGCGGACAGTTCTCTTGACTGTCGTGGTGTGCGTGCTGGCCACCATGACGCTTCCGGTACAAGCCGGTGCACAAGATGAGAAACCCAACATCCTCGTCATCTGGGGTGACGACATCGGCGAGTCCAATATCAGCGCCTACAACTTCGGTCTGATGGGGTATCAGACGCCGAATATCGACCGCCTCGCCAAGGAAGGCATGATCGTCA
>JAUWSP010000227.1 GCA_030610025.1 Acidobacteriota bacterium
AAGATCGGACAGCTTGGGCTCCTGTTCGGGGCTGATGACATGGGCTCGATCATGATCGAGGAGAATGTCGTGTCGGCCGCCGGAACCTCCTACCGCATGAGCCAGGACGAGATGGAGCACCTGATCACCGCCGCCGGCTTCTCGCCGCGCCAGCGCACCAACCTCTACGAGCGCCTGATCACCCGCGAGGACACGGGCGAGCTTGCCCAGCGCTATCGTCACGCCCTGACGCCCGAGAACAGGGACCTGGCCTCTCCTCTTCCCATCGTCGGTTGACGGTCGATGCCGCGGCGACGGTGCCGGGTAGTTGATATGTGTCCAAACCGCCGATCCACCGGGTCCGGAGGTCGGACTCGCCGAGGAGTGCTGGCCGCCCTGTTGACAGGCGCGTCCTGGCTGATCCTGGTCGGATTCCTCTGGCCCGGAGCGATGGGTTGGCTGGCACAGGCGCTACTGGTCTCCGCGATGCCTGTGTTGCTGATCCTCCTGAGCTGCGCGACATCCCCTTCCCGCCTATTGCCGGTTGCCATGACGGTTCTCTGGATCCTGCTCGGCAGTAGCTGGGCAGCCCTGATCTGGCTGGATGGAGTCGGGGTTCGTACCCTGGGTGGGGTGCCGCTGGTCCTCTGGATCCTGATCTTCGGCCTTGGCCTCCTGCCTCTGGCGCTGGTGTCCTGGGTCTACCTCGCTACCTTCAGGTCGAGTGGCCCCGGCCCATGATGGTGCCGCTCCTCGAGCAGCCTTGGCTGATGGCGGTCCTGGCGCTATCGCTCGTCTCAGTTCTCGCAATCGGACTGTGGAGCGGCGGTCGTACGCGGACCGCGAAGGACTTCTTCGTCGCCGGCCGCAGCGTCGGACTGTGGGTCATCGCCATGGCGACCATGACGGCAGCCTTCAGCGGGTTCGTGTTTCTGGGTGGCCCCGGACTCACCTACAGGATCGGAGTCGCCTCACTGTTCATCATCGTGCCGGTGGGTTTCACCTCGGGTCTCCTGTGCTGGCTCCTGGCGAAGCGTTTGAGGCTGCTGGCCGACGTGGAGGAGGTCTTTACCATTCCCGACGCCCTGAGCGTTCGATTCAACAGCAGGCTGACGACGGCTCTCGGCAGCCTGGCCATCCTGGTCGGGACCCTCGGCTATCTCGGTGCCCAGCTGCTGGCCCTCGGAATTCTCATCGAATCCTTGCTCGGGACTCGTCACCTTTTTGGTGAATGGAGTCTTCTGGTGGCCATGTCGATCGGCCTCGTAGTCCTCCTCTTCTATAGCGTCATCGGCGGCATGGTGGCGGGCGTCTACACGGATCTGGTTCAGGGTGCGGTGATGCTGGTCGGATCCCTGCTGGTCTTCGGCCAGACTCTGAGAGTCGGCGGCGGGATCCAGGGCATGGCGAGCTCGATCCTGGCCAGTGACGGCATGGCGGGCTTCTTCGAACCCTTCGGCCGCGTTCCCTTTTCGGTCGCCCTCGGTTTCTTCTTCGTCTTCGGCGTCGGGGTGCTCGGTCAACCCCAGATGGTCCACAAGTTCCTCATGCTCGAACGAATCGACCAGTTGCGTTGGATGCCGCTCGTTCTCGGTGGATCCCAGGTCGTATGCCTGCTCATCTGGGTCGGGATCGGCCTGGTGGTACCGGCTCTCGTGGCCGCAGGGAGGATGGCTCCCCTCGACAACCCCGACGGGGCGACTCTCCAGTTCCTCCTTGGATTCGTCCCCGAGACGCTGGCTGGGGTGGTGATCGCGGCAGCGGTGGCAGCCATCATGTCGACTGCCGACTCTTTTCTGAACATCGGCGCGGCCGTGCTGGTCCGAGACGTGCCTCGCCTCCTGGGCCGGCCGGTTCGACGACAGCTGGCCGCCGGGCGAGTTGCAACCGTGATCCTCGCCCTGTTCGCCGCCTCCCTGGCTCTCGGCTACGGAGATCTCATCGCCCTGCTCGGGACCTTCGCCTTCGGCACCCTGGCCGCGGCTCTGGCTCCGGCTCTGGCCGTGGGAATGAGCTGGTCTCGCGTCGGTCCGGCGGCGGCTTCGGCGTCGATCGCCACCGGGCTGGTCGTGAACCTGGGATTGGAGATCTGGACCCGTGTCCAGACCGTGTCGGAGGGTGCCTCAGGGGCTCTGAGCGGAGCCGCCATCCCCTCGGCTGTGGCTCTGTCCGCCTCTTTCAGCGTCCTGGGCCTGGTGACCTGGTTGGGAGATAAGAGGGCCGAAGCTCTGCCCGAGGCAGTCCGGGAGATCGTCGATGGCTGACGGCTGCTGCTGTGGACGTTGGGCGCCTGGTTTTGTAGAGTTCGTGGTGAACCGAGTTTCCGCATCGAATCGACGATGATCCGCTTTCTCGTCAACCCATCCGCCGGCGGTGGCAAGGGCTTGGCCTCGCTGCCGCAGATCCGACAGCTGGCCGCCGCCGCGGGTAGCGAGGTCTGGGTGAGTCGGGACGCGGAAGACCTGACCCGCCTGGCGAAGAAGGCGGTGGAGGAGGGCGCCGAGCGGCTGGTGGTGGCGGGCGGCGACGGCACCTTTCACCATGTAGAACAGGGATTGGCTGGCTCTGAGTGCGCCATGGGACTCGTCCCTCTCGGTCGCGGCAATGTTCTGCCCCGGACTCTCGGGGTACCCGACACCGTGGAAGAGGCCGTGGGGTTCGCCCTGACGGGACCGATCCACAGCCTCGATCTGGGGCGGGTAGGTTCGTACTGTTTCGCCGGCTACTGCGGCGTCGGATTCGACAGCGAGGTGGCAGGCTATGTGCACTCCGGAAGTCGAGTGCTCAAGGGGCCTTTAGCCTATGTCGTCGGCGTGTTGCGCAATGTCCTCTTCTATCGCAGTCCGACGGTCCGAGTCGAGCACGACGGCGGCGTTATCGAAGGTGCCGTTCTGTTCGCGACCGTGGTCAACTGTCGAAGCTTCGGCGGCGGCATGATCGTCGCCCCGGACGCCAGCATGACCGACGGCCTTCTGGACCTGGTGGTGGTGGACGATATCTCACGTTTGGAGCTGCTGCGGCTCTTCCCCAAGGTCTACAGCGGCAAGCATGTCGGTCATCCGGCAGTCGAGATCGTGCGCACCCGAAAGGTGCACATCTCGGTGGACCGACAGATGCGAATGTTCAGCGATGGCGAGCCGATGCTGGAGGTCGACCAGCAGGGAGTCACCCTCGAGATCTGGCCCGCGGCGCTTCGCGTCGTCGGGCTGCCGAGCTGACCCGAGCCGAACCTACCCGACGTCGAACTCCACACCTTGTGCCAGGGGCAACTCGCGACCGTAGTTGATCGTACAGGTCTGGCGACGCATGTAGGCCTTCCAGGAATCGGAGCCGGCCTCGCGGCCGCCGCCGGTGTCCTTCTCGCCCCCGAAAGCACCACCGATCTCCGCACCCGAGGTTCCGATGTTGACGTTGGCGATGCCGCAATCGCTGCCACCCGGCGACAGGAACTGCTCGGCCGACAGCAGATTCGTCGTGAAGATGGACGATGAGAGACCCTGTGGAACGCTGTTGTGGGTGGCGATGGCCTCGTCCAGGTCGTCGAACTCGAAGAGGTAGAGGATCGGCGCGAAGGTCTCCTCACAGGTGATGGGCATCTCTCCGGTCGCTTCCACGAGGGTCGGCTCCACGAAGAAGCCCGGACCTTCCAGCACGCCGCCGCCGTAGAGGATCTTGGCTCCCTGCTGTTGGGCGGTCTCGAGCGCCGCCACCATGTCATCGACCGCCTGCTGATCGACCAGGGGACCCATGAGGATCGCTGGGTCCATGGGATCACCGATGGTGATCGACTTGTAGGCCTGCACCAGACGCTGCTTCATCTCCGCGGCGATTCCCTTTTGCAGGAAGAGCCGACGGTTGGAGGTGCAGCGCTGGCCGGCGGTACCGACGGCCGCAAAGAGGACGGCCCTCAGCGCCATGTCCAGATCGGCATCGTCGGTGACGATGATGCCGTTGTTGCCGCCAAGCTCGAGCAGGCTACGGCCCAGGCGCTGCGCCACCACGTTCCCCACCTTGCGGCCCATGCTTACCGAGCCGGTGGCGGAGATCAGGGTTATCCGGGGGTCGGCCACCAGGTGCTGACCGACCTGTTTGCGATCGCCGATCAGCAGATTGAAGATGGGCGGCGCGTCGTTGGCTTCCAGCACCTCCTTTGCGATGTTGGAGATCGCCAGCCCGCATAGTGGAGCCTTCGACGAGGGCTTCCAGATCATGGAATCGCCGCACACCGCCGCGACGGTTGCGTTCCAGGCCCAGACTGCGACAGGGAAGTTGAAGGCCGTGATGATACCGATCGGCCCCAGAGGGTGCCACTGCTCGTACATCCGATGCTCGGGGCGCTCGGAGTGCATCGACAGCCCGTAGAGCTGTCGGGACATGCCTACCGCCAGATCGACCATGTCGATCATCTCCTGGACCTCTCCGAGCCCCTCGCTCAGGATCTTGCCCATCTCCAGAGTCACCAGGCGGCCGAGGGCTTCCTTCTTCTGGCGCAGGGCGTCGCCGAGCTGGCGAACGACCTCGCCCCGCATGGGTGCTGGCCATGTACGCCACTGGTGAAAGGCCTCGGTAGTGGCGGCGGCAACCGTTTCATAGTCATCGGTGGTGGCCGATCGGATGGTGGCCAGGACCTCGCCGGTTGTCGGATTGACAGACTCGATTGGAGAGCCTTGCGTGTCCAACCACCGACCACAAAAGGCACCGGAGTTGTCCTGCTCGATACCCAGACTCGTCAGGAGCTCTGAGACTGAAGATTCGGTCGCTGTGGTCATCGTCATTCTCCCTGGCTCGAGGGCGTGAATTCTCCACAGGAACTGTGGATATTTCTGCGGAAAAAGTCACTGCCCGAGCCTTAGGTTGTGGTGGTACAACACTTTGAACCGTTTTGCACAGTTCCTTGTGCAATTTCTGTAAACCCTTTGTTATCTGATAGTTACGAATTCAGGCTTTTTGCCCCCGAAGGGTTGGGAGAACCGTATCTCTTTGGTTTTCCGCAGCTTACGAACTTTGCCCTGTTTTCGCTGCAAGCTGACTGTCGGAAGTTTGAGAGTTTGGGCAGGGGCTCGCCAGAGATGGACCTTTTCTTCGTGGGTCTCTCCTCTACCCCTCGGCAGGAGAATGTACCCCCCGTTTGTGGGGGGGTCAATCGAAACGACTGGGGTCTTGCTGCGTGCGCTGTACGAGCTCGGCCGAGACCGCTGTCCGGTTGCGACCGGTCTCCTTGGCGACGTACATCGCGGCATCGGACAGACGCAGCAGCGTGCTCTTGCATCGGTCGGTCGATTGCTCCGAGCTGGCGTGTCGATTCAAGGAGGCGATACCAATGGAGCAGGTCTGTCCGGTCAGCCGTAGAACATCCGGCTGCACTTCTCCAGGCTGTTCGCAGAACGTCGTACTGACCACCGCTTGACGCATTTCCTCGGCCAGGTCGATCGCCT
>JAUWSP010000077.1 GCA_030610025.1 Acidobacteriota bacterium
AGCACCGGCCGAAACTCATCGTGTGCGGCGCTAGCGCCTATAGCCGAGTGATCGACTTCGAGCGTTTCCGAGACATTGCCGATCGGGTCGACGCGCTGCTGATGGCAGACATCGCCCATATCGCCGGCCTCGTGGCTGTTGGCCTGCATCCCTCGCCGCTACCGCACTGTGACTTCGTGACCACCACCACCCACAAGACTCTGAGGGGGCCCAGAGGAGGGCTGGTGCTGTGCAAGGAGAAGTTTGCAAAGCAACTGGACAGGGCGGTGTTTCCGGGCATCCAGGGCGGGCCCCTGATGCACATCATCGCGGCAAAGGCAGTTGCGCTACGAGAAGCCCTCGGTGAGGGCTTCAAGCTCTACCAGGCACAATTGGTACGGAACGCCGCTGCCATGGCTCACAGACTGGCCGAGCACGGGTTTCGTATCGTGGCAGGCGGTACCGACAACCACCTGTTCCTGCTGGATGTCTCAGCCTCGGGCTCGACGGGCAAGCAGGCTCAAGCAGCGCTTGAGGCCGCCGGGATCACGGTCAACAAGAACACCATCCCCTACGACCGGAACCCTCCCCTCGTGGCTTCCGGCATCCGGATCGGCACTGCCGCGGTGACGTCTCGCGAGATGAAGGAGGCCGAGATGGGCCTCATTGCCGACCTGATCGCCCAGGTGCTACAGCAGCCTGAGGACGAAGCGACTCAGCGCCGGGTTCGAGTCGAGGTTCGAGAGCTCTGTACGAGGTTCCCTCTCTACGAGCCCACAACTCGACCTTCGACATCACCCGATGATCGCGACTCGATGGCCTGAGGGCTCCAACAGAGTTGCTCTGCTGCCGGCTCCGGTATTCCGAACCGACGCCTGATCTCCAGGCGCATTTCGCCCACCAGATAGACGGACCCACAGATGACCAGGGGGGCGTCTCCCGCCTCCAGACCACGAGTAAGAGCCGCGACAGGATCCGATTCGGTCAGCACTTCCCGGTCGGGCAGAAGAGGAGCCAGTCGATCGATCGCCATCGATCGGCTGCTGGTTGGAGAGGTCAGGATCACCCTCCCTGCACCTCGAGCGAGACTCGGCAGGAACGTCGAGACCTCCTTGTCCGCCAGGGCCCCGAAAATCAGATCGAACCTGCCCACGATGTCGTTCAAGAAGCTGACCAGGGTAGCGGCCCCATCCGCGTTGTGAGCGACGTCCAGAATGACCGTTCGGCCGCCGGGCAACTCGACTCTCTCCAGACGACCCGGCCAGCGCGTGCTTCGCGCACCCTGCTCGATCGCCTGGCGATCGATTCGATTCCAGCCGAGACCTCGGAGACCTTCGGCACCGAGGATCGCCAATGCGAGATTCTTGATCTGATGCGCCCCCAGGAGCGGAGTTCGCACGAGATACCTATCCAGGGAGGTCTCCACTTCGACTGCCTGCCCTGCCCATCCCAGCTGTGCGGTTTCAATCAACCTCGCAGCCTCCGGCCCTCGCCGCAGGTCGGCGCCCACTTCGACGCCTACACTCCGAATCGCCTCCCAGGCTTCATCCCTCTCCACCCAGGCCCAGGCGGGACGACCCGGCCGAAGAATACCGGCTTTCTCACGCGCGATACTGGGAAGGCTCTCCCCCAGGTACTCGCGATGCTCCAGTCCGATCTCGGTGATCAGGGACAACGAGGGCTGGCAGGCATTGGTGGCGTCCAGTCGTCCACCCAGTCCCACTTCCATGACAGCCAAATCGACCTCCTGTTCGGCGAAGATCAGAAACGCCGCGGCCGTTACGGCTTCGAAGTAGGTCGGAAGATGGCCAAGCGCCTGCTCGGCCTTCTCCGTCACTCGAGCCAGGGTGGCGCCGAAGAGCTCGGCCGAAACAGCTTTGCCATCGAGACGGATCCTCTCCGTGAGGTCTTCCAGGTGGGGTGAGGTGTAGAGACCCGTTCGATAGCCTCCCGCCGCGATCATGGAGGCGAGCTGGACCGCGGTGGAACCCTTGCCGTTGGTTCCGGCCACCAGAACCGCGGGCAGATGGGCCTCCGGGTTTCCGAGGCTACCCAGAACCTGATGAGTGGTGTCCAGGCCGAGCCGGATGCCGTGGTGCTCCAGGCGCGTCAGCAACGCGACGCTGGAGGGATCGAGAGTCACGCCAGGTATCTCCCATAGCTTGACATCGGCATGTTCGAGTCAACTTCTGTGGGACGGTACCGGGGCGGCGAGGGATCGGCCTGCATTTTGGCCGACCCAGACCGGACGCACTCCTACTGCAGAAAGTGCCTGAGGCATTGGGACACTGTCGTTTTCATCTCGGAGCGATCCACAACGAGATCGAGGAACCCATGCTGCAGCAGGAACTCGCTTCGTTGGAAGCCTTCAGGGAGGCTCTCACCGATGGTCTGTTCGATCACACGGGGTCCCGCGAAACCGATCAGAGCTCCCGGCTCAGCGATGTTCAAGTCCCCCAGCATGGCAAAAGAAGCCGTGACGCCTCCGGTTGTCGGATCGGTCAGGATGGAGATGTACGGCAGTCGAGCGTCACTCAATCTGGCCAGAGCCGCGCTGATCTTGGCCAACTGCATGAGCGATAGCGCGCCCTCCTGCATCCTGGCACCTCCCGAGGCTGAGACGATAATGAACGCCCGCTTGCGCCTGATGGCTTCCTCTGCTGCGCGGGTGATCTTCTCGCCGACTACAGAGCCCATCGATCCGCCCATGAAGCTGTACTCGAGAGCCGCGAGAATCACCGGTTCCTCGTCCAGATGCCCTTCAACCACCACCACCGCATCACGGCAACCCGTTCTGCGCTGATACTGCTTCAGCCGCTCCTTGTAAGCCTGCGTGTCCTTGAATTTCAGAGGATCCGCCGGGGTGACTCGGCTGAAGAGCTCCTTCGGACTCTCCTCGTCGAGCAAGAGGTCTATCCGCTCCCAGGCCGAGATCCGAAAGTGGAAGCCGCATTTCGGGCAGATCTGCTGGTTGCGCTCCAACTCCTTCGAGTAGATGATCTCGCGACAGCCATCGCACTTGACCCAGAGTCCCTCCGGAACCTGGCTCCGTGGACGGGCTTCCGCCGTTGGCTTGGCTTTCTTGGATCTTCTGAACCAGGGCATGGTGCAGCCTACGAGACCACTACTCGGGATTTCCCGGGCGGCCTTCACCGCCTGGCCACCCTCCATTCCCCTACCGCGAATCGTCTCGTTTCTAACACCGATCCTCTCCGACAGTCAACGGAGGCGTCGCCGAGTACGGGCTCGCCGGAGACCCCAGTAAAGGGAGAAAATCAATCGAGCCAGTTGCGTCATTCGAGCTAGAATGATTAGCAACCCCGCTTCAGGCGGCGGCATTGGAGCTTTTTTCACTCACCGCCTGGGACCTCGTCCACAGGCGAAATTTCTCACGGGGGCTTTGGAGATTCATGGCCGGTCACAGCAAATGGTCTCAGATCAAGCGCAAGATAGCGGTCACTGACGCCCGGCGTGGTCAGCTCTGGACCAAGCTGCTCAAAGAGATCACGGTTGCAGCACGACTCGGGGGTGGCGATCCCAGCGGCAATTCGCGTCTTCGATCGGCCGTCCAGGAAGCCAGGAGCGCCAATGTCCCCAGCGACAACATCGACAGAGCCATCAAACGCGGCACCGGCCAGTTGGAAGGCTTCACCTTCGAGGAGATCTCCTACGAAGGGTATGGCCCAGGCGGTGTAGCCATCCTCGTCGAGACATTGACGGACAACAAGAACAGGACCGTGTCCGAGGTGCGCCATTTGTTTTCCAAGAGCGGCGGCAACCTGGGTGAGAACGGCTGCGTTGCCTGGATGTTCCAGAAGCGCGCATTTTTCGCCATCGACAAGCAGGCCATGAGCGAAGAGGGCTTCATGGACCTGGCGCTCGAGCTCGAAGTGGACGATATCTCCATCGAAGAGGAGACCTATGAAATCTACACGGCACCAGAGGACTACGGTCCAGTCCTCGATGAGCTCGAGAAGCGAGGCGTCGAGCTCGTGGCCAAAGAACTGACCATGTTGCCCCAGAGCTCGGTGGAGCTCGGGGCAGACCAGGCTCCAAGATTGCTGAGGCTCCTCGAGGCCCTGGAAGACAACGACGACGTGCAGCACGTTTGGGCCAACTTCGACATCGACCCTTCGCTGCTGGCGGAGCAGACCGGCTGAGGTGGCAGGGGATGTCTTGCTGATTCTCGGTCTGGATCCCGGCAGCCGACATACCGGTTTCGCCCTGCTCGAGGCGCGAGGCGATCAACTCGAAGCCGTCGACTTCGGCCGTCTCTCCTGCCCCGCCACTCAACCGGTGCCCCGAAGATTGGCCTCGCTGGTCGAGCAGTTGACCGACCTGCTGGATCGACAGCCACCGCAGGTGGCGGTCCTGGAAACACCATTTCACGGTCTCAACAGCCGCTCACTGGTCGTTCTGGCGGAAGCTCGCGGTGCCCTGTTGGCAACCCTGGCGAGTCGCGACATCGAGATCACCGAGTACAGTCCGGCCGAGATCAAGAGCGCTGTTGCTGGCAACGGCCGGGCGGACAAAGCACAGGTGGCCCGCATGGTCTCGGTTCTGCTGGCACTCGACGCAGGCAACCTCTCGTCCGATGCCTCGGACGCCCTGGCAATCGCCATCTGCTACGCCCATCGCAGTCGCTTTGAGAACCTCGTAAGGGATAGTCGATGACGACTCGGAATCGTCACCCAGCCCGCCTCCGGCCCATTTGTCTGGTTAGCAAACGCTGTGCTAGCATCGCGTCCTTGTCTCTGCGACCGGCGAGGAATAAACTCTCGTTGTTGACAACCAGAGGTACCGGAGCCAATCTTCAACGTCATTGGATCCAATCGCGCCGGGACGGGGAGAGATTTTCGGGAACTCGATCTAGTACTCTCGAGTCTAAACTCTAGGTAGAGGAGGAATGACGTGGAATTCGGCGGAACTTTCATGAAGCTGTTCAGAGAAGGCGGACCTGTCATGTGGCCCCTTCTGATTTTCTCGATCCTCGGCATGGTCTTCATCATCGAGCGATTTATCGCCCTGCGCCAAGCCAAAATCAACGTCAACGAGTTCCTGGCCAGGATCCGCAAGTCGCTGATCGCCAATCGGTCGATCAAGGACGCCATCAAGGTTTGCGAGGACTATCGGGGTCCAGTTCCCTCGATCATGAAGGCTGGCCTGCTTAAATACGGAGAGCCCAAAGAAGACGTCGAGAAGACGATCGAGAATGCGGCCCTCTTCGAGATGGGTCGCCTCGAGCGCAATCTCGTCTGGCTGGCAACGATCGCCAACGTTTCTCCGCTGCTCGGATTCTTCGGAACGGTGGCCGGTATGATCAAGTCCTTCGACGCGCTGGCAGAAGCAGGTCTTTCGAATCCCGGCCTCGTCGCGGCGGGTATCTCGGAAGCTCTGATCACCACCGCTGCAGGCCTGGCCGTCGCGATTCCAGCGCAGCTGGCCTACAACTTCTTCATGAGTCGAATCAACAAGTTCGTGCGTGACATCGAGATCTCGACCAACATGTTGATCGAGACCTTCGGTGAGATGCAGCGCAGCGGCATCAGCCCAGAGCCTGTAGCTGCCACGCGCGCGGCTGCCCCCACCAAGCCGGCGGGGAGCTAGACGACGCCATAGTGGCGTCGTCGGGAAAGCGAAACCATGCGTCTGAGAGTTCGATCGGTTCAGAATCAGGGAATCCCAACCGCTTCGATGGCGGACATCGCCTTCCTGTTGATCATCTTCTTCATGGTGACCATCAACTTCGAGGTCGATAAGACCCAGGTGTTTCTGCCGAAAACACAGATCCGGCTGGAGATCCCCAAGAAGGCTGCCTATATCTCGATTACCGAAAGCGGGCAGATTCGGGTGAGTGGTGGTGAGGAGATCAGCGTTCCGGTTCACCCCGAGGACGTCCTCTCCTTTGCTGCGGATGTCGTCGCCCGAGACCCGCAGAAGGCGTTCGTGCTCAAGGCGGACAAGTCGGTACCCTATCGCTACGTCGATGGTGTCATCGATTCGCTCAAGCAAGCCAAGGCAGAGGTGATCTACCTGCTCTCAGAGCAGGAGACCATTGACTCCCGTGCGGAAGAGGGCTGAGAGATGAAGTTCAAACGTGGAACGGTCAACGACGAGATCCCCACAGCTTCGATGGCGGACATCGCCTTCTTGCTGATTATCTACTTCATGGTGACCACCACCTTTGCGGCTACCCGTGGCATCGACTTCTCGCTACCGCAAGAAGAAGATAGCCCACTGGTCGACAAGGAAGAGTCTGTTCTCATCGAGATCCAGCCCGGGGGCGGACTGCTGGTCGACAACAAGCCCCTTCTCCTGGAAAACGTGCTCGAATACCTGAAGCCAAAGCTCGAGCGAAATCCCATGAAGCCAGTGATTATCCGCGCCAACGAGATGACCGAGTATGGTTATATGGTCAGCGTGTTCGATGAGCTGCGACAAGCTCCAGACAAGATCGGGATGGAGGTGAAGAACGTCTCGATCCCGACGCAACGTGAAATCAACATGTTCTGGTACTGATCGCTATGGCCCAAGAGAAGAAGACAGGCAAACCCGACAAGGCGACGAAGAAGAGGGCCCCGGTAGCAACTGCATCGGCCGAGGAGACCTTCGCACTCGAGTACGACGAAGACCGTAAGATCATGCGCTTCGCCATCATCGGCGCAGTGATCCTTCACGTGATTCTCTTCCTCATCCAGGTTCCCGAGATCGTCGCGGAGGCTGGAGAGATCAAGAAGACCAAGGTCTACGTCGTGCAGCAGGTGCGGTTCAAGCCACCACCGCCCAAGCAGCAGCAGGATATTCCCAAGCAGCGATCCAAGAAGGTTCCGATCCCGGATCCGACGCCGGATGAGCCAGAGCCCATCCGTCTGCCGGAAGAGATCGATCAACCCGAGATCGACATGCCCGACACCGACATCATCTTCGGAATCCCCGAGGGGCCGCCGCCCGCGGAGCCCGAAGGCCCGATTCGTGTCGGAGGTGACGTGGCGCCGCCGGTCAAGATTACTGCTCCACCACCTCAGTACACCGAGATCGCCCGAAAGGCGCGGGTTCAGGGAGTGGTGATCGTCGAGGCCATTATCGACAAGCAGGGTAACGTGACGAACGTCAAGATACTCAAGAGCTTGCCGATGGGCCTGGACACCGCTGCGGCGGATGCTGTCAAGAAGTGGAGGTTCGAGCCGGCCACCCTGAATGGGAAGCCGGTGGCGGTCATCTACAATTTGACCGTCAACTTCCGCCTGCAATAGGAGGCAGGCTCGGCGGCCCTTTACAAGCCTCCGGGAGTTCCTGTTGTTACGGGAATTCAGGTTCTTTTCAGGACGACGTTCAGGATGGTGCTTCCCCGCGCTCAGCATCGTGCAGGGCAGCAGGCTTGGCCGTCTCCAGTCTAGTAGGATGGAAGAGCGCCGAAGATTGGATCGATCCTCGGTGCTTTCGGCCCTCTTGCTGCCTCATCCGGGTCACGTTGTGCATCACAGCTCCGGATGTAGCGCCCGCGAGAGGTGAGGTCGGCGTGCCGTCGTCGAAAACAAGTCGCAGTCATGGACCACGGCGCGAGCGTTGGCGACCACAACGATAGAGGAGTACTTACAATGAAGAGACGACAGACCATCACTTACTTGCTAGCTGTTCTCTTGCTGGGAACCGTCGCGGTGGTCGAGGCGGGATGGGATGAGGGCGTTGCAGCCTTCAAGGCAGGAGACTACACCGCGGCAGCGAAGCAATTCCAGACCTTCGTCGACGAGCGACCCGACGTCTTTCAGGGACACTATATGCTGGGTCAGACCCTGGCCAAGCTGGATCGCAACCAGGAGGCGATATCCCATCTGCAGAAGGCACTGGAGCTCGAATCGGGTAACGTGGGCGTCCAGCTGGCGCTCGGCAAGGTGTTCCTGAGCGCTGGCCGCTATAGCGACGCGGCGGTTGTGCTGGGCAAGATCGATTCTTCTTCCCTCCCTGCGGCTCAACAGACTGCCGTCCACCAGATGATGGCGCTGGCGTTGGAAAAGACAGGCGATCCCGATCGTGCACTCGGCCAATTGGCGCAAGCAGCCAAGGCCAAGCCCAACGATGCCGACCTTCAGTTCCAATATGGTGCGGCGGCCTTGAGGGCAGGAGATGGGGCCACCGCGGCAGTGGCACTGGCCAAAGCCGTACAGCTGGATCCTAACGACATCGACAAACAGAAGACCTACGCCCAGGCCCTCCTGAGACAGGGTCGTACCAGCAGAGGCGAAGCCAAGACCAGTGCCTACAAAAAGGCGGCAGCGGCTTCACAAAAAGTCGTGGCTGCCGACGCCAGCTACGACAACCTGATGCTGTTGGCAGGCGCCCTACTCGGGGCCAAGCAGTACGACGGAGCCCTGTCCACGTCGAAGCAAGCGGCTAGCAAGAATCCCAACGACTGGCTGCCGCTCTACTACCAGGGACAGGCTCTGACTCAGAACGGACAGTTCCAGACTGCAGAGAGAACGCTCAAACAGGCTCTCGGCAAGGCCTCTTCGAGCGCCGACAAGGTGACGGTCTGGAAACAGCTCGGCTTCGTGTACGAAAAGCAGAAGAGCTACGATCAGGCAGTCGCTGCCTACAAGAGTGCCGGCGACAGCGCATCGATGGCCCGGGTCGAGGAAAATCGCAAGACCGACCAGTACAATCAACAGATCGAGCAAGAGAACGAGAAGATTCGCGCCCTCGCCGAAGAGGAAGAGCGCCTCAAGGAAGAGCTGAAACAGCTTCCAGGCGGTCCGCCTCCACAGAGCTGAAGCTCATCAACCCGCAGTACTCCAAAGGGGCCACTTCGGCCCCTTTTTTCTTGGTGACCATGCTTGTCGAGGGCACGAATACCCGGTCCTGGGGTCCTGGGGTCCTGGGGTCCTGGCGCTGCGCTCGACTCGGCACCCCCTGTCGAACCACCCGAACGAACCTCTCGGAACCGACAGTGCCAGATCGGCCAAGGGGTCTCCTGAGTCGGAGGGGCATGGTCGGGTGAGGCCGCAGACTCAGGAGACCCCTTG
>JAUWSP010000323.1 GCA_030610025.1 Acidobacteriota bacterium
CGCGCCGCCCGCGACCGTGACGAGTTGTTGTCCGTATTCGACGGGAGAGATACGGCCGGCAGAGGCGCCGCTCCCGAGATCCTCGACACCCTCATCGATTCCCGCCTTCTGACCTCCTACGAGATCCCAGAGAGAGAAGGTCGCCCCGGCCACCAACGCATCGAGATTATCCACGAGTCCCTGCTGACGGTCTGGCCTCGCCTCGTTCGCTGGCAGATGCAGGACGCTGAGGGAGCGAAGCTCAGGGACGAGCTCCGCCACCAGGCCGAGCTCTGGGAGAAGAAGGGGCGACCGGAAGACCTGCTATGGACCGGCACGGCTTACCGCGAGTACCAGCTCTGGCGAGATCGCTACGAAGGAGGGTTGAGCGACACGGAAGAGCATTTCGCCGAGGCCATGACCGCCAGGGCCGAGAGGGCCAAACGCCGGCTGCGCGTGGCCATTGCCGGTGCTTTTACGGTCCTGTTGATCGTTCTCGGCATCATCGCAGGCTTCTGGCGTCAGAGCGAACAATCGCGGCGCATTGCTGAAGCCGAGACCCTGCGCGCCGAAGCCAGCAAGCTGGTCGCCGTGGCGCGGGTGGAGCTCGAGGGCCATCCGACTGCGCAGCTGGCCTACGCCACGAAGAGCCTCGAGCTGGCCGATACTGCCGAAGCCCGCCGTTTTGCCCTGGCGGTCCTCTGGCGCAGTCCCGTCGCTCGCATCGCTCCGGCTGGCGGGCTCAAACTGGCTTTCAGTCCCGATGGCGCCTGGCTGGCAACCGTGGCCCAGCCAAACAAGATCATCTCAGCCGACGGCAAGATATCGGAAATCAGCGGTCGAAGACACTCACGCGTTTATCGAGGCTGGGTTGGATTCTCTACTCGGAGTGATCTGCTCCTGCGCTACGGCCCGGTTCAGGATGAGGAGCGAGGAGAAGCGTTCCTTCTCGAACGCTGGTCGCTCCCCGAGCTTCGTCAGCTTCCCGAGTTGGAGTTGCCGGACAGAACTTACGCCCGTCCACCCTCCTCGTCTGGATGGGTAACCTATGAACAGACCGACGCCGAGCGGCAGGATTTGTCCGTGACCCTATGGCCTTCACCCGCTTTCCCGGACGGATTGGGTGATGCTCAGCGAGTGGGCACGTTCGAGGGGGAGAGACTGAAAGTCACCGCATTTCCTGTCGTCGGCCCCGCGCTGGCCCGTTTCGCCTGGGCACGAGGAGGCGAAGTGCTGATCCGGCCTCTCGACTTCTCGACCCGGGTGCGCGACCGGAGCCTTGGCAAACATGACAACGATGTGCAAAGGCTCGGGTTCTCTCCTGACGGAACCCTCCTCGCTTCGATCGATGTCGCCGATCAGGTCCGGTTGTGGACGCTAGAGAATCACGACGATCCGCTCCTGCTCGAGCTCACCGGTGGCAAGAACCCGGACCCACTCTCGCTGCTCCAGTTTTCTCCTGACAACTCCCACCTCGCCCTGGTTTCGCGGGCCCAGAAGGCAGCCTACCTGTGGGATCTACAAACCCCACTGGATGGTCGGCCGAAGATGCTGGCGAAGAAGGACGGCGCCGAAGGGTACTTTGGAGCCTTCCATCCCAGCGGCCAGTGGTTGGCGACGATTCACGGGCCGGATGTGGCTTTGTGGCCCATGACCTCTCCTTATGTTCGCGTCCTCGAACCCTGGGAGGGGGTGGACTTTCTCGCCGATGTGGCCTTCTCACCCGACTCACGCTGGCTCGCCGGCTGTGCCCAGAGCGGTCTGGTCCATCTCTGGCCGCTCGAGGCCGATCTCGGTAATGATCGATCGCTCCCAGGACCGACCTGCCTCGGTGCCGCTTTCGACCCCACGTCGACCCGTCTCCTCACGGCCCGGGCCAATGGTTGGATCACCGTCAGGTCTCTCGACGGAAGCGACCCGACTACTTTGCTAGAGACTGCCAGCGGCATGTTCAATGCAGTGGCCTGGGATGCAGAGGGCCGGCGAATTGCCGCCGCCCCCATGCTCCACGTATCCGCTGAGACGGAGATGGTCCTGAGGGTCTGGGATCTCGAATCGGATTCGAATTGGGAGCTCGATCTGGTCGACAAAGCACCGGGAACCGAGTGGGATGGATCGGACGGTTTGATCAGCTCCTTGCGGTTCGCTCCCGATGGTCATCTCTGGTCTGCGGGGTTTGGAGGAATCCGCCGGTGGGATCTGGAATCGGGTGAAGCGGAGTGGATCGAACGCCAGGCGGCGTGGTATGCCATCGACCTCAGTCACGATGGACGCTTCCTTCTGACGGCCGTGACACACATCGACAAGGAGGATCGCCTAGCAGTGAGCCACAACTACTACTGGACCGATCTGAAGAACGGCAACCGACAGCGACTCGATGGCTTGCCCTCGGACGGCACCTACGGGACGATCAGGGCTCTCGCACTCGACTCCTCGGGGCAGATCTTCGTCGTCGGCAGCAGCGATGGAACAGTTCGGGTCGGTCGGATCTCGGGTGGCGAACCCCACCTGCTCGTGGGCCACCAGGGGGCCGTTGCGCAGGTCGCGATCTCGCCCGACAATCAGTGGGTCGCCTCCCGCACCGAAGCCGAGATCCGGCTCTGGCCGATGCCGGATCTCGAAAAGCCACCGCTCCACACCCTGCCGTACGACGAGCTCCTCGCCAAGCTCCGCTCTCTCACCAACCTCCGCGCCGTCGAGGACCCCGATTCACCCACCGGCTGGAAGCTCGAGCTGGGCCCCTTCCCCGGCTGGGAGGACGTGCCGACGTGGTAGTCCGCGTCGATACCCCGGTCTGTCCAGGCTGCGGAACGCCGTTGCCGGGTGAGGTCGGTCTCGGTGGTCTCTGTCCCCGGTGTCTCTTCGGCTTGGCGGCTGATGAAGCGCCGACCCTCGGCTACGGCGAGGACGGGGAGTCCGGGGGCGTCACGTTCTCGCCAGGCCAGCTATTGGGCTCTCGCTACCGAATCGCGTCCCTGCTTGGCAGAGGTGGGATGGGGGAAGTGTGGCGGGCTTACGACTTGAAGCTGCGACTCGAAGTGGCACTCAAGAGCCTACATCCGAAGCTCTTCGCGACGGAGGAGGGCCTGGAGCTCCTGCGGGACGAGGTACGGGCAGCCCGTGAAGTCGTCTCCCCGAACGTCTGTCGCCTCTTCGATCTGGTGGATATCGAAGGCCGTGAGCTGGTGTCGATGGAGTACATCGACGGGGTTACGCTGCTCGAGCATTTGCGAGAGGACGGTCCGCTGGAGCTCCGAGAGGCCAACGAGATTGCCTCGCAGTTGCTGGCGGGCCTCGAAGCCGTCCACGAGGCTGGCTTGGTGCACCGGGACATCAAGCCCGAGAACGTGATGCTGACCCGCACGGGTCGGGTAGTGGTGATGGACTTCGGCCTGACGGCTCCCAGCGGGAGCGGTTCGATTGGTGGCACGCCAGCCTACATGCCGCCGGAGCAGGCTGGTGGTGGGGCCACGGATGCCCGCGCGGATGTCTATTCCGCTGGCATCGTCCTCGCGGAGATGCTGTCGGCCGAAGCGGGGCCCGAGGAGTCGAGCCGGCAGAGCTTCTGGGAAGCGATTCGGGAAGAGCCGCCAAAGCTGCCAGAGACTCCCTGGAAGCCGATCCTCAGTCAGGCAGTCTTGCCCGATGCCGAGGACAGGTACGCCACAGCCGCTGAGCTTGCGAGGGCCCTGGAAGAGGTCGCCTTCAGGATCGAGGGCGTCGAGCACGAGCGCCCCTACCCGGGTCTCGCCTCCTTCGAGCAGGAAGATGCCGAGTTCTTCTTCGGTCGTGAGGCCGAGGTGGAAGCGGTGTGGAAGAGGCTCCAGCAATCGCACCTGCTGGGGCTGATCGGGCCATCAGGTTCGGGGAAGAGCTCCTTCATCAACGCGGGTCTCTTGCCGGCGTCTCCGGAAGGCTGGTTTTGTGTGCGGATGGCCCCGAGCTCGGATCCGTTTGCTGCCCTCGGTCGGTCGCTGCTTCCCGAACTCGAGACCGACAACGAGGCGATGGGCTACCTCTCCTCACTGGAGGGCCCGGAACCGGCTCTCGAAGTGCTGCGCCGGGAACGGGCCAAGCATGGAGAGCTGCTGGTCATCGTCGATCAGTTCGAGGAGCTCTTCACACAAAACTCGACAGACCAGCAGCGGCGCTTTTCGGAGCTATTGGGACGTGCCGCTCTCGAGACGGATGTTCATGTGTTGCTCTCGATGCGGGATGACTATCTGATGCACTGCCGGGCCTACGAGTCCTTGGCCCCACTCTTCTCGGACCTCACCGCTCTGCTTCCCCCCATGGGATCAG
>JAUWSP010000023.1 GCA_030610025.1 Acidobacteriota bacterium
GGCGGATGCCCTGACCTACTCCGAGGGTAAATTGCCCGAGGATCCGCGGCTGCGGCAACGTACTTTGGCCTTGCTGGACGATCTGCATCAGCACGAGCAGGAAGAGACCGACCGGTTTCAGCGCCTCGAGTATCGAGACCAGGGCGCAATGGACTGAATTACGGAGCCCCTACCAGTCTCCCGGGGTGGGTTGCCAGCCCACCCAGCGAGGTGTTCAAAGGCGTTTCGTGGCCTGAGATCATAGGCCTGAAATGGTGGGGTGCGCCTTCAAGGCCGGACCCCGCATATCGAGAACCTGGGAATCCCAAAGGGTCGGCACCTCCAGCCGGCAGGCCCGGAGTTGATGCCGACCCATACCGAAGGAGCGGCCTATGCTGACGAAGGAGCGATATGTAGATACCTTTGTGGAGCTGATACGTCGGGCTTCTACCGAGCTACCGCCTGACGTCGTCCTGGCTCTACAGCAGGGTAGAGAGCGAGAGGCTCGCGGCAGCCTGGCCCGCCAGGCTCTGGTGACGATCCTGGACAATGTCGATCTGGCCAAAGCGAAGTCTGCCCCGATCTGTCAGGACACCGGCACACCAGTGGCCTGGGTGAGCTATCCAGAGGGGACCAGCATCCGCCAGCTCGAGGCGGCCATGCGTGAGGCGGTGAAGGAGGCTACCGCCAAGAGCTATCTCCGGCCCAATGCGGTCGATACGCTGACCGGCAAGAACACCGGAGATGGTTCGGGCAGAGCCATCCCGTTCCTGCACTTCGAGGAATGGGATGAACCGAAAGTCGAGGTGCGGCTGATTCTGAAAGGTGGTGGCTGCGAGAACGTTGGAGTCCAATACAAGTTGCCCGACACCGCCCTCCAGGCTGGGCGCGATCTGGAAGGCGTTCGCCGGGTCGTCTTGGATTCCGTGGTTCAGGCCCAGGGAAAGGGCTGCGCTCCGGGCGTCCTGGGAATCTGCATCGGTGGAGACCGGGTATCAGGCTTCTCGGAGTCCAAATGCCAGCTCTTGCGGCCCTTGGAGGACACCAATCCCGTACCGGAGTTGGCCGACCTGGAGGCGCGGTTGATGAAGGACGCCAACGAGCTCGGCATCGGCCCCATGGGCTTCGGAGGTCAGACTACGGTACTTGGCATCAAGGTCGGTGTCCTCGACCGATTGCCAGCCTCCTATTTCGTGACCATTAGCTACATGTGCTGGGCTGATCGGCGAGCTGCCGTCAGTCTCGACCCGGAAGGAGTGGCGACATGGCTGAACTGAGATTGCCCCTGGCCGAGGAGATTGTACGAGACCTGGAGGTCGGTGCTGGTGTCGAATTGACTGGCCGAATGATCACCGGCCGCGATGCCGCCCACAAGTGGTTGCTGGAGGACTTCCGGGAGGAGGTGGCTCCCTTCATGGAGGGGTCGGTCATCTATCACTGTGGTCCGGTGGTCCGGCAGGCGGATGACGGAACCTATGAATTCGTGGCAGCTGGGCCCACGACCTCCATCAGGGAGGAGCCGTATCAGGCAGAAGTGATCGAGAAATATGGTTTGCGCGGGGTGATTGGCAAGGGTGGTATGGGTCTCCAGACGCTAGCTGGTCTCGAAAAGAGCGGCGCCCTGTATCTGCATGCCGTGGGAGGGGCTGCGCAGGTCCTGGCTCAGGCTGTGAAGAAGGTCGAGAGAGTGTTCATGCTCGAGGAGTTTGGCGTCCCCGAGGCCCTCTGGGTCATCGACGTCGAGAAGTTCCCGGTCATGGTGACCATGGATACCCGGCGCGGCTCACTGCACACGGAAGTCGAAGACTTCTCGAAGCAACAGCTTGAAAGGCTGCTGGCCGCCCCGGCCTAGGAGTCTGCGCGGCAGCAAGCTGCCCTACTGTGAAAGCGGTGTCGGCGGCCCATATTCGACCGGATCCTCGTTACGTAGCACCACTACGCGCCTCGAATTCGGTCGAATCTGGGCTCGCCGCTCCACTTTGTCGCGACGGGCATTCCTACCGCGCAGACTCCTAGCGTCACAGGCAAGTCGCTACATCAGGACTGATTCGGAGGCCCGGTCGCTGCCGGGTCTCCTTTTTGTGTATGGGCCCCGGGCTTGGCGATGACACCGTGGCCTTCGCGGCCATCCAGAACGATGGTCAGCGGCTGCTCGAGACGCAGGTGGCGCAGATGATCGGTTTCGGTCGTCGCCGGTAGCGAATCGAGCCATGACCAATCGAGGAACTGCCCTGTGTCTTCTGGGTTGTCCGCCCCAGGCGGCAGGGTGAGGTAGCCGACCCGCAGTGAGACGATGTTCTGGAAGAAGTGGGTGCCCTGCGAAGGTTCGACGTCGTAACCTTCTGGCGAGGCCTCGACGATGGCGCGGACGTTCGAGATCTGCGACCACTGTACCGGAATTCCAAGCCATGGATCAGCAGTGCCCCATCGTCCAGGTCCGGCCAGAAGGTACGGTCGTCCAGCCTCAACCAACCGCTTGTTCAGCTCACCGACTTCGATGGCGATCTGCTTGTTGCTCGCCGCCGTCCATCGGTCCCGGCGGACGTAGATTACGTCGCTGACGCCGTCCTCCACACCATGGCCTAGGCTCAGATTGGACCGGCAGAGCAGCTCGGCTGTCGTGAACCGGTACTTAGAGACCTCCTTGCCGGCGGTCCGAGTGGCGAACGGTCGCACCTGCAGCAGGTAGAGAACTGGCTTGGCTCGCTTCATCCGCCGCGCTCCCGACCGGCCCCAGTCCCCCATGTCACAAGCGAATTCGATCTCCACCGGGCAGCCAAGCCCTTGCTCGGCGAGCTCGAGCAGCTTCTGGAGAGCCGGGGCCAAGGGGATTGCATTGTGTTTCAGGATATTGTTGAAGGTGACCACCCTCGGTCCAGACAGGCTCAGATCCTCTCGAACGGTCCGGTCATCGGCACTGTAAACACTTCCCACGGGCAGGAGAGTGCCATCCAGCTCGGCGATCTGCAGGGGGAAAGACTTCACGTTGGTAGACAAGGTGGAATCGATTTCGCAGCAAGACTCATTCAGGTCCACGGCGTAGAAGTCTCGCTGACTGGCTTCGAGGAGGGCCTCGGGGGTGGCATGTTGCGGGAGGATTCCCGGTCGCCTGGGACTGAAGCGCATTGCCAGGCCGCCGTCCACGACGAGGCGCCCGAGCCCGAGAGCCACGTGGACGACCCCTTCTTCAGCGCGCTGGTTCCCGACGGGGTAGAAGTTGTGGGACTGGGCCACGCCGCCGAAGTGGGGGTAGAAGCG
This sequence comes from Acidobacteriota bacterium, assembly GCA_030610025.1. Taxonomy (GTDB): domain Bacteria; phylum Acidobacteriota; class Thermoanaerobaculia; order Multivoradales; family JAHEKO01; genus JAUVRX01. The sequence goes on from JAUWSP010000023.1 coordinate 3,238, forward strand.
ATTGTCGTACTTCTGCCCGATGAGCTTCTGAATGATGACAGCCATCTTCTCCTCTTCCACCCGATTTCCGGTGCTGGTGAGATAGCTCTTGGCATTGCGGAAATAGGTAGAAGCGTAGACCAGCTTTACTGCACTGCAGATTTGCTGCAGTCGCTCCTCTGGGTCACGGGAGCGGTTGGGAATCATCAGGGTGGTGTAGATCCCTGCCATGGGTTGATGCAGGGAGTCCTCGAGCAGGCTCGACGAACGGATGGCCAGGGGACCATCGAGGTGATGGGCGATGAAGGTCAGATCACTGCGGAGCTCGTCCGAGAGCCTGGCGCTCAAGAATCGATCGCACAGCTTCTGGTCGTCGTCACACTCATAGGCGAACTCCCGAAGGTGGTTGCGGTCCACGAACTCATCGAACTTGTCCGTCGTGATCACCGTGGTCTTGGGAACGCTTACTTCCATTCCGGCCAGGTCGTCCGGAGAGCTCTTCGAGAGCGTTAGATTCAGAAAGGCGAGCCCGCGGGCCTTGCCACCGATCGAGCCCTGGCCGATCCGGGAGATGGCGTCTCGGTCGAAGGTCTTGCGAGAGAAGTCGGCGATGACGCCCCGGTAGGAGCGGCGACGTGTCTCACGGAGCTGAGCGATAAGGTACTGACGCAACCCCTCGACGTTCTCGAAATCGGAAATCTGGCGAGGCCTGAGTCTTTCGGCCAGGTCGAACTCGCTTCGTGCCATGAGCCAGATGGAGAAGTGATTGTGGGAGGCGTGGTAGACGAGACACTCCTCGGGCACCACCGCCAACTGTCTTTCGAACTCACGGACGTCGTGGGCCCGGGCCACCTCCTCGCCGTCTGTTTCGGTTCGAAAAATGAAATCTCCGAAGCCCAGCTCTTGCCGAAAGAAGTTGCGGACATCCGCCAATAGGCTGCCGGAACCCTTGTGAACGAAAGTCGCGTTCACTGCTTCCGCCTGGGCCATGTTGGACTCCTCGGCGGACTCGAGCAGGACGGGAAGCTCGGGATCGAACGACCTGACGAGGCGGACGAGCTCGAGGCCACCGGCCTTGTCCAGCTTGCCGGCGCGCGGGATCTCCACATCGCTGACCAGGGCGATGGTGTTGTCCTGGTAGCGCTGAAAAAGGGCCAGGCCCTCCTCGTAGGTCCGGGCATGGAGGATTTTTGGCCGCGATCGCATGTACATACGGCGGTGGAGCTCGTTGACGCCCTCTGAATAGAGCGAGTGAGATTGCCGCATGAGCTCCGTGTAGAGGGTTCCGAAGAGGCTGGAGTAATAGGTGGGAGAGTCCTCGACCAGGAGAATCACCCGCACATTGCCGTGCAGGATGTCGTGATCGACGTTCTCGCGGTCTTCAAAGTACTTGATGATGGCCAGGAGTATCTTGGAGTCTCCAGACCAGAGGAAGACACCGTCGATGGCCTCGGGATCGATGTCGGACCTGGCCCGATCGAGCTCCTTGCGATCCAAGGCGAGCAGCACGACCGGACGTCCCGGGCGGAGCTCCTTGATCTGCCGACCGAGGGCGTTGACGCCCATGTCGGCCAGGCTGGTCATGACCAGAATGAGGTCGTAGCGGTGCTCCTCGAGGCGCTGCAGAGCCAGCTCACCGGAGGGGACGTGGGTCACTCGGGGTGGACCCGAGAGACTCACGTCCCGGTATTCGAAGAACACCTGTTCGGTGAGTTGACCGTCCTCCTCCAGGATGAAGGCGTCGAACGGTGACGAGACCAGCAAGACCTCTCGTACCCGGAAGGGCATGAGGTCGTGAAAGCGACGGATCTGGAATTGCTGGCGTACCTGCATCGTTAAACGACGCCCTGGTCCAGCATGGCGTCGGCTACCTTGATAAAGCCCGCCACATTCGCTCCATCGATGTAGTTGATGAAGTCACCGTCCTGGCCATGCTTGACGCAGGTTCGATGGATCTCGTGCATGATCATCTGCAGTCGCTCATCGACCTCGGCTCGAGTCCATGACAGCCGCATCGAGTTCTGGGTCATCTCGAGACCTGAGACGGCGACTCCACCTGCGTTGGCGGCCTTGCCGGGGCCGTAGAGGATGCCGGCCTCCAGGTAGCGACCGATGGCGTCCGGGTCGGAAGGCATGTTCGCACCTTCAGCCAGGCAGAAGCAACCGTTGTCGATGAGGGTCTTGGCTTCTTCACCATTGACCTCGTTCTCGGTGGCACCTGGCAGGGCCACGTCGCATTTCACCGACCAGGGCCGTGAGCCTTCGAGATAGGCGGCACTCGGATACTGGTCGACATACTCCTTGATGCGACCCCTTCGATTGTTCTTGAGGTCCATGATCCAGGCGAGCTTGTCCTGGTCGATACCGTCTTCGTCGACAATCGTGCCGGCCGAGTCGGAGAACGTCAGGACCTTGCCGCCGAACTCGAGCACTTTCTGGGCGGCATACTGGGCCACGTTGCCTGAGCCGGAGATCAGGACTCGCTTGCCCGACAGGCTGTCGGAGCGGGTCGCGAGCATTTCCTGGGTGAAATAGACGAGGCCATAACCGGTCGCCTCGGGTCGGATGAGCGAGCCGCCCCAACTTCGACCCTTGCCGGTGAGAACACCGGTGAACTCGTTGACGATCTTCTTGTAGGTGCCGAAGAGAAAGCCGAGCTCGCGACCGCCAACACCGATGTCGCCAGCTGGGACGTCGGTATTGGGTCCGATGTGCCGAAAGAGCTCACTCATGAAGGACTGACAGAAGCGCATGACTTCGAGGTCGCTCTTGTTCTTGGGATCGAAGTCGGAGCCGCCCTTGCCACCGCCCATGGGCAGGGTCGTCAGGCTGTTCTTGAAGACCTGCTCGAAGGCGAGGAACTTGAGGATGCCGAGGTTGACGCTCGGATGGAAACGCAGACCTCCCTTGTAGGGACCGAGGGCACTGTTCATCTCGATGCGGAATCCGCGATTGACCTGGACTTCGCCCTGGTCGTCGACCCAGGGGACTCGGAACATGATCACCCTCTCGGGTTCGACGATGCGCTCCATGATTTTACCGGTGCGGTAGCGGGGGTTGGCCTCGATGACCGGCCAGAGTGATTCCAGGACTTCGTGTACCGCTTGATGAAACTCCTTCTCTGCGGAGTTCTTGGCGATCACAGATTGTAGGAATTCATTTGCGGAATTCGACATGTGACTCCCTCCCTGTTGCTGGAATGGGGGATACTGAAATTGGTTGGGTGTGGTTTCTCCGGGGACGTTACGGAGGTCTGAACTGCGGCTGACCACCGCCGTCCATGGGAACAATACTGCATCCCGGCCTCAGGATCTAGAGAGAAATCAACACCTGGCCAAACAGGCTGAAGATCCCCATGTAGACAGTACGGTCCAAGCTTCCGAATCAGCCTGGAGCGCAGCCTATCGGAGGGGCGTCGAGTCGGCTCCAGGGCTTCCGGTATCGCGGGTGATGAGGCCATCCTGGATCTCGACCTGACGCCTGGCCCGTCGTGCGAGCGCCGGATCATGAGTGATGACCAGCATTGTGCCGCCCTGCTCCCATAGGTCCTGAAAAAGCTCCATGATGTCGCCGCCGGACGAAGTGTCGAGGTTGCCGGTGGGCTCATCTGCCAGCAGGATGTCCGGGTCCATCGCCAGAGCTCGGGCGACGGCGACTCGCTGCATCTGACCTCCGGAGAGCTCGGTCGGCTTGTGCTCCATTCGATCCGCCAGTCCGACGCGCTCCATCAGCGCCTCGACGCGGCGCCGCCTTTCGCGGCGTGGCACCCCGCCGAACAGAAGAGGCATCTCGACATTCTCGTAAGCGCTGATCTGGGGCAGCAGATTGAAGTTCTGGAAGATGAAGCCGACGCGGCGATTGCGAACCGTCGCCAGTTCGTCCTTCTTCATGCCGGCTACCAGCTGTCCGGTCAGACGATAGACGCCTGAGGTCGGAGTGTCGAGGCAGCCGATCAGGTTCATGAGCGTCGACTTTCCCGATCCCGAAGGGCCGACAATGGCGACGAACTCGCCCTTCGAGATCTCCAGGTCGATGCCACGTAAAGCCTCGACCTGGACCTTGCCGGTGTCGTACACCTTGCGTATCTGCTCCATCGCGATGATGCTGTCGTTTGTCGTCATGGTCTGGGCTGGCCTCGTCAGGATCACTCGTAGCGCAGCGTCTCGGCAGGGTCTACCGAAGCGGCCCGACGGGCTGGAAAGTAGCCGGCGAGGAGGCCGATAATGCCCAACACGCCCGCAGCGGTCGCGGCGATGGCGGGAGACAACGTCGGTTTCCCGAGAGCTTTGAGGGCCATGCTGTCTCCGGTCGGTATCAGACCGAGCAGAAAGACCAGAACGGTGGCTACCACCATGCCAGTCAGTCCTCCCAGTAGTGTGTAGGTCAGACCTTCGAGGACAATCGGGCCGGTCACCCAGTGACTGCGCGCGCCGAGCGCCATCTTGACTCCGATCTCCCGGGTGCGCTCTTTGACGACGGCGTACATGATGTTGGCCACGCCGATACCACCGACAGTCAATGTCAAGACCCCGATTATGCTGAGAAACAGCTGGATTCCGAGCATGAAGTTGTCGCGGATCTTGCCAGTTTCGACCGTATCCCAGGTGCCCAGAACGCGCTCGTCTTCGGGGTCGAAGCCATACTTGGCGCTCAGAACCTGCGCGACTCCTGCCAGCGCCCGCTTCATGCCAGCACGGTTCTCGGGCTTGAGCACCAGGACCGACAGACGATCACTGCCGTACTGGGCATAGAGCGTTCGTATCGGAATAATGGCGTGGTTGGCATCCATGCCGCTGTAGTTTCCGAACATCATCTTCTCGATCAGCACTCCGATGACGGTGTAGGGGACTGCGTCGATCAAGACGCTCCCGCCGATCGGGTCTTCGTCGCCAAAGAGATCCGTGGCGAGATCCGTTCCCAGGAAGACCACCCGTCGGCGCTGGGCATCATCGAGCGGATTGAGGAAGCGACCACCGGAGGCGGGAATCTGGTTGCGCAGCTGGCCCCAGATAGTGCCTACACCTTTGACCGGGGCGTTGACCGTGTTCTCGCCGTGAGTGAAATTGGTGCCCCAGCGAATGATCTCGCCGCTGACGCCGACCAACCCTGGTACCCGCTCCTTGATGGCACGAATGTCGTTGATGCGCGGTCGGATGGCTCGCCCAGCGGGCAGACCCTTCCAGGGTACGGTGGTCTCTCCTGGCCAGATCACAGCAATGTCCGTGCCCATTCCGGCCCATGCCTTGCCGAGCGACAGGCCCAGCCCTTCTCCGAAGGCCAGTAGCAGAAGCAGAGCTAGGGTTCCCCAGGCGATCGCGGCGATCGTCAGGACAGCCCGCTTCTTCTGGACCCGCGAAGAGCGGAGGAACAGCTGTAGGACGAGGAATCGGGGACGAGCCATGGGGGAGAATCCGTGTCTCAGGTCATTTTCATCGCTACGACCGGATCCAGATTGGCAGCGCTGCGTGCCGGGAAGAACCCGGCGACGAAGCCGATGAGCCCGAGCAACGCCGATGTCAGTAGTGCGACGTGGAGGTCGACCTCGGGAATCCCAATGAACTCTTCCATCCCGGCGGGCCAGGCCTCGCAGATCCCGAAGGTGATCAAGAGTCCGATGCCGCCGCCAACGGCGGTGAGGATCAACGTCTCGGCCAGAAACTGGCTCAAGATGCCCCGGGGACGAGCCCCGAGAGCCATCTTGACGCCGATCTCCGGGGTCCGCTCCTCGACCACGACACTCATGATGTTGGAGACTCCGATGCCTCCGACGACAAGCGTCAGCGAACCGACGATCGCCAGAAAGGCCTTGAAGGCGGTCATGAAGGAGTCCATGAACTGGAACATCTCGGTGGTGTCCCAGGTCATCATCGCCTCCTTGTCGGTCGGGTCGAAGCGCAGCTTGCCCGCCAGGATCGAGCGTACCTCGTCCGCGGCCTGCTTGGTTTTCTGAACGTCGGTGGATGTGAAGATGAAAAGGTTCACGTACTTCTGTCCGGTCAGGGCACGGAACGTGGAACCGGGAATGTTGACTTTGTCTTTGTCGCGTCCGCTGTACGAGGAGTCCTGCGTCTTCGGTTCCAGAACGCCGATCACGGTGAACGGGGAGCCGTGGAGCCGGAAGATCTGACCGACAGGGTTCGAGGCGCCGAAAAGGTCCTCGGCCAACTCGTTACCGAGAAAGGCTACACGCCGCTTCTGGCTCTCGTCGAGAGGATTCAGGAAGCGTCCACCCATCTGAGGGATCATGTTCCGCATCTCGCCGAACTCGGGGCTGACGCCGGAGACATCGACCGCCATGGTCTTGGTTCCAAGCTTGAGTTGCAGGTTGTCGGCGTACTCGCTCGAGATTGCATCGACAAGGGTGGCACGCTTCCGAACCAGTTCGATGTCTTCCTCGGTGACCCGCATCGGCCGCCCTTTGCCGAGCCCCTCGAAAGGCTTCGAAGTCGACCTGGGAAAAGTAATCACGATGGCGTTTCCGAGGCCCAGGACATTCTTGAGCATCTGTCGGTGCATCGCCTGGCCGAACGAAAGGAGCAGTGTCACAGCGACCGTTCCCCAGACGATGCCGAGCGTGGTCAGAAACGTCCTCAGCTTCTGAGTTCTCAGGTCGCGCCAGAGCTGGCGGAGTGAGTTGAATATCGAGGTCATGTCGACTAGAAAATCTCGCGTGGTGGTCGTTCGACCAATTCGTCCCCCTCATCGATTCCCGCGGTCACTTCGATGTTCAAGCCATCGGAGAGGCCTGTCTGAATCTCGACTTTCCGGGGCTCGCCTTCCGGCGTGTCTGGTGGCAGCTCCACGAACGCCTTGGCGCCATCCTCCTCGAAGAGCACGAGTCGCTCGGGCGCTATCAAGACGTCTTTCTTCTCCCTGATGATCAGATCAGCGGTCGAAGAATAACCCGCCCGCAGGACGATGTCCGGATTCTCTACCTCGTGAAGCTCGATCTCGACTTCGAAGAGGCGCGCTCCTTCCTCTTCTTTCGCCTGGGGAGCGATGCGACTGAGGTATCCGGTCACCGCCTCGCCCGGTAGCGCACCGATGTTGAGTCGCGCCGGCACTCCGACTTTCAGTTTTCCAACGTCGATCTCATCGACCGTCCCGTTGAAGATCAGATCGCTCATGTCCGCAATGGTGGCCATCACAGTGCCGGCCTGAAAGGTTGTCAGCGGTACGACCGGGTCCCCGGGATCGACCTTTCGCTGCAGAACAATTCCGCCAGCAGGCGCTCGGATGATCGACTCCATCTGCTTGCCGCGGCCCGCAATACGACCTTCGCGGATGAGCTCGAAGGTGTCCTGTGCCGTGGAGAGCTCGATCTTGGCGAGCTCGAAGGATTCTCGCCGGGCATCTTTCTCTTCGGTGGCGATGATGCCCTGTCGGGCCAGCTCGCTGGAGCGGTTCCAATCCGACTGGGCGCGGTTATAGGCCGACTGCGCCGCCTCGACGCGACGCTGGGCTTCGACCAGCTCTGAAGGCGTTGGATCCGGGACGATCTCGAAGAGCGGATCTCCCGGCTCGACACGATCCCCGACTTCCACCGCGCAGCGCTTGACGATACCGGAGATCTTCGACTTGACTTCGAATTTGAGTCGCGGCTCGATCTGTCCGACGGCGATCGCCTTCTCGGTGATGGAGCCGCGCTCGACCTCGACCAACTTGAAGGGTGCTTCTGCCTGCTTGCGTCCCTGGAGCCAGAAGTAGGTCCCAGTCACGGCTCCGGCTACGATCAAAAACAAGACAAGGATCTTGAACAGCCTCGCCATAGCTCTCCTCCTGAGTCGATTCCGTTCTACGAACGGAGAATGGCCCTCTTCAACTAAGGCTACGTAGAGAGCCGTTGAAGAGTTTCGGTCAGTCTCGCAGGAATCGGACTCTACTGGTCGCCTGGAGAGGGTTGAGGTACGCTCCAGAGGAAATGATGGCGAAACGGTTGCGAGCGAGTTGGAGATGGTGCGTTCTCGGCTCGGTGCTGTGGGCGGCCTGTGGGCAGGCTCCAGAGGGCACAGCGCCCTCGTTGTCTCCGCGTCCCAATCTCGAGATCGTCGAGGCTCTGCGTCAGGACCTCGTGGCCGAGAGACATCCATCCGACGGAGGTGGAGAAGCCTGGATCGTGGAAGAGGACTCCGGGAGTCGGGAGGTGAGATCCGGAAGCCCCGGTCAATGGACCTTTTCTTACCGGGTTGGCCCTCTCGGAATCTCCGAGGGCGGGTGGATTTTCTTCCAGGCTCCGCCCTTCTGGGGCTGGAGCACTCCGCAGGTGCGGAACCCTGACGGGCTGGGATTCACCGTGGTTTCGACATCCGCCGAGGGTGTGGAGCTCGACGCCCAGACCGTAGATCAGGGTCTCCTGGGAGTTCAGATCCAGGGCCGACCCCTGATCGAGGGGGAGGAGGTGCAGCTCGTATACGGTGCTGGGGATCTCGGAGCGATCGCCGATCGTTTCGCCGAAAGTGAATCAAGGTTCTACATCGCGGTTGATGGTGACGGGGACGGAGTCCGAAAACTGGTGCAGGGGCGGCTGGATGTGAAGGTCCTGGCTGGTCCGGCTGCCCAGTTGATTCTTCTCCAGCCTTCCACTGCACTGCCGGGAGACCGGATTCGGCTCACAGTGGCGATTCTCGATTCCACGGGCAGCGCCGGCGTCGACGTGGAAGGTGAGATCCGACTACAAGCCGAGGGTCTTCCGGACCTGCCGCCCGTGGTGGAGATGAAGGCCGAGCAGAGGGGTGTCCTGCATCTGGAGGTGCTCGTCGAGAGTGAGGGTATCTTCCGTGTCGTAGCCGAGGGCCCTGACGGGTTGAGGGCTGAAAGCAACCCCCTCGTAGTCTCATCCGAAGTCGATCGAGTCCTGTGGGGAGATCTGCACGGCCACTCCGCGCTGTCCGACGGCACAGGGACAGTCGAGGACTACTTTCGCTACGCCCGAGATGTGGCGGCGCTGGACGTGGCGGCCCTCACCGATCACGACCACTGGGGCATGGAGCCGCTGGCCCTCAATCCCCAGTTCTGGGCCGAGATTCGACGCCAGGGGGATCTCTTCTATCAACCCGGAAGGTTCGTCACCGTACTGGGCTACGAATGGACGAGTTGGATCCATGGGCATCGACATGTCCTGTACTTCGACTCCCAGGGCGAGGTCTTGAGCTCCGTCGATCCCGACTTCGAATCACCCGAGCAACTCTGGGCCGCCTTGAGAGGGAAGCCCGCTCTGACCTTCGCCCACCATTCGGCCGGTGGTCCGATTCCGACCAATTGGCAGATCCCACCGGACCCAGAGCTCGAGCCGATTACCGAGATTGTCTCGGTGCACGGCAGCAGCGAAGCCATGGATTCGCCGGGGCTGATCTACAGCCCGCTACCTGGCAATTTCGTTCGCGATGTTCTCGATCGCGGATACAGGTTCGGATTCGTAGGCAGTGGCGACACCCACGACGGCCATCCCGGCTTGGCTCACCTGGCGTCCCCGTCAGGCGGGATTGCCGCATTTCTCA
>JAUWSP010000525.1 GCA_030610025.1 Acidobacteriota bacterium
CTCGGTGATGGCCGAGGGCTTCGTGATCATCAGTCCCAGCGGGGAGCTGACCGAACGAGACGAACTGCTCGAGCGTCTGCGAGACGCCCACGGAATTTGGCGCGAGATGAGTCGACCGGGCAGGATCTGGATCGAGAACTTACAGGTTCGGCATCAGGTTGGCGACCAGGTACTGGTCCTCTACGAGGAGTGGCAGGAGATCGAGGGAGAGCCGCGGGGTCGACTCAGCACCGCCCTCTTCCGACGTCGCGAAGGGACTCCTAACGGCGTCGAGTGGATGCACGTCCACGAAGTCTGGCTGCCGGAATAGGCTCCTCGGTGGCCTCGGTTGTGCCGAGAAAGAGGCCCCTCATGGCGATAGCGGTTACCGACGAACCGGGCCCAGGTAGAGGTCGTACCAGTCGAGAATCTCGCGCATTACTGAGTTGAGGTCGTTCGGCACGTGCCCACCCTCCAGCAGCACGTGGCGCTTGTGCTCGGGTGGCACGCCGAGTAGATCGAACATCGGCTTTTGGGCTGTATCCACCGGCAGTCCGTAGTCACTCAGCCCATTGATCATCAGGGTCGGTGTCGTTACGCGGGGGGCGTAATTCCAGGGATTCATCTCAGCGGCTTCATCCAGCATGTGGAAATCGTCGAATCCGCCGGCTATCAGGGCCGCGGCCTGGAACCGCTGCTCGATGGCCAAGTAACATGGCCCATATTCGCTGCCAGCGCTCAACCCCATGTAGACCATGTGGTCGGTGTCGACGTCGCCTCGAGTCTCCAGATAGTCGATAGTTCGCTGGAGATCATTGACCTTGTGGAGGTAGAGGTCCCGATGGGCACGGCTGCCGGTGGGCCGGTTCTCGCCCCCACCTCGCTCCAGTGTTGCCTGGTAGACAGGCCAGACCAGAGCCCGGCCGCTCCGGGGTATGAAGAAGGCCGGGTCAGTCCGCATGGCCTCGATGCTGGTGTACATGTTGACTGATGAGCCGGGTACGTAGACCACCGTCTGATACGGAGGTGAGACGTCCCGTGGCAAGAAGAGGTGGGCCAGGACCCGCTCGTCGCCATAGGCGGCCCTGAAGCTGGCGGTTTCGCGGCGCCAGTGGCGGCTGGACTCATCGACCGACTCGATCCGTGCTTCCAAATCCAGCGGTTCGTACTCGAAGAGGTCGCGATAGATGGCAAAGACCTCATCGGAGACGGGTTCGTTCTCGGCGAAGTCGTGGCGCTCTGCTATCACCGGTCTCGTGAGCTCTGGGGTGGGGGAATTGGGATACTTGGCGCACCGGAATCCCATATCGGGTTCGCGCTCGATAGGCGAGCGTGCATAGTTGTGCGAAAACGTATAGCTGGGCTCTTCCCACGAGCCGCCCAGGAGATAGCGTCCTTTCTCGGCGCTATTCCAGCACCATTCGTTGACGTTGCCGGCCATGTCGAAGTGACCGTATTGGCCGATGCCTCGAAGGCTGCCGACCTCCGCCGGACCGTCGCCACCGAAGTTGCTCTGGAGCAGCATGTCGCCAAAGGGTGTCCAGGGAGCGGTCATTCGCCAGTGATAGACGGTCGGCAGACTCTTGCCGGCGAATTCGGCGTAGGCTGCCGCTTCGTACCAGCTCACTCCGCCTACGGGGTAATCGTCTTCGCCCTCTGGATAGGTGCCGAGCGACCAATTTGCAGGTCCGGAGCGCCCGGTCGAATCGACGAACCGGGCCATGGCCTCTTCCCAAGAGAGATCGCCATCCTCATCCTCGAACGCGTGCTTCCAGGAGTCCCGATTTTCGTAACCTCCTGTATCGACGAACTCCTTGTATTGGCGGTTGGAAACCTCGTATTTGTCTAGCCAGAAGGCCGGGACGTCCACCGGTTCCTCGTCGCGGAACCTCCACTGTCCAGCAGGTACATGAGCCATGCCAGGCGGGGACTCGCCAGCTGCAGCAAGTCTGAATTCGAGCCCGGAGCTGTGTCTGGGTGTCCGGCCCACCTCGAGCGTCTCGTAGCCCTCTTTCTCAACCCTCCAGCTCAAGACGAAAGCCGCCGGAACGGTCGCAGCTTCGATCGGCGCCAGTCCCAGAGACCTCCATTGTGATGCCTCGTCCGCGTAGTTCCGGTAGAAGATCTCGGCACCTGGCGGTTCTGAGGTCAGTCGAATAGTTTCGCTTGCCCGCGCCATCAACTCTTGTAGCGCCGGGTCCTCGGGGAGCAAGCTCTCGGTCTCCTGTGCCAGCCTGAAGCCGTCGACGTAACGACCTTCGTCGAGGAGACGCTCGATCTCGGGCAGGGTTTCCTGTCGAGCCTCTTCGAGCTGTGAGTTGCGAGCCCACATCCAGGCAGCGGCTCCGAGGAGCAGGACCAGGGGAATGGCCCACAGCAAGGCGCGGACCTTGGACCGAGACTGTGGAGCGCCAGGCCCTGCTGTCATGAATCTCTGTGTCTCGGCTTGGAGTGCTGATAGGAGGTCCTCGGTCGTATCGAATCGAGCCTCGGGGTCTTTCTGAAGACAGCGCAGCACGACGGCGTCCAGGCTCTTTGGAATCTCATGGCGGAGCTTGCGCGGTGCGCTCGGGTCAGCTGTCAGAATTGCAGCCTGGACGGATGCGCGAGATTCTCCGAGAAAGGGACGTGACCCGGTCAGCATCTCGTAAAGGACCGCTCCGATTGCGAAGATGTCGGCCCGTGCGTCGACCGGTTTGCCTTCAGCCTGTTCTGGTGCCATGTAGGCCGGGGTGCCGAGAACGCGGCCTTCCTCTGTCAGCAGTGCCGTGGGTAACTCGGAGTCCGAGAGCGAATCATGGTCGAGGCCCCGCAGCTTGGCGAGGCCGAAATCCAGGATCTTGAGGCGGCCGTCCTCGGTGAGCATGATGTTGGCGGGCTTGAGATCTCGGTGGACGATTCCCTGTTTGTGGGCTGCCGTTACACCTTCGACCAGCTGCAAGGCCAACGTCGAGA
>JAUWSP010000453.1 GCA_030610025.1 Acidobacteriota bacterium
AAACACGAGTGCCTGAACTGCGGCACCAAGTTCTACGACCTGGGTCGCAACCAGCTTGTTTGCCCAAGCTGCGGGGGCGACCAGGAGGAACTGGCCAAAGCACCTGACTCGGACAAGGGTAAGGGCAGCAAGAAAACGGCGACCAAGAAAGCCAAGAAAGCCAAGAGTAGCGCCAAGAAGAAAAAGCCGGCCAAGAAGGCCAAAAAGGCGAAGAAGGCCGAGAAAGACGACGAGTCCGAAGATTGAGTCAGGCGAGACCCCGTCTGAAGACCAAGAGGAGTTGGAGAAACGGGCAGGCTCCCGATCCGGTCTCCCATCCGGCCTGAAGTCCAGTCTCACAAGGTAGCGCTGGCATTGGGCGGCAACCTCGGTGACCTCGAGGCTGCCTTTCGAGATGCAATCGACGGCCTACGGAGCCATCTCGAAGTCCTGCGCATCGCACCGCTTTTCCGTTCCAGCCCGATCTCTCCAATCCCCCAGCCTGCGTATCTCAACACGGCCCTGCTGGCCGAAACGAGATTGGATCCCTGGCAGCTCCTGGGGTTGGCCAAGGCACTCGAGGTCGCCGCCGGCAGAGCGCGGACAGTGCGCTTCGGCTCACGCCCTCTCGACATCGACCTGTTGCTTTTCGATGACCTCGAGATCCAGAGTCCCGAGCTCCAGATCCCCCATTCCCGACTGCGGCAGCGACGATTCTTCCTCGCCCCGCTGGCCGAGCTCGCCGCCGGTCTGACGATACCTCCGGACAGCAAGACTGTTGCCGAGCTGCTTTCAGCCCTCGGCGACGAGCAACAAATAGAAGAGATTGGCTGGAGCCGGGACCCACTGCGCTAGCCCACATTGCTTCTGATCCCGCTCAGTGGTCGCCCTCTATCTGACCGATAGCGAGCGAATCGACCAGTTGCGCTGACACGAGCCCATGCCGTAACGTCACGGTTCAATGGAAAACAGCGACACTGCCCCCTGGTACAAGAGGCTGCACTGGCAGATCCTGATCGCCATGGCCCTCGGCACCGTGGTCGGGCTGATCTGGGGCGAGCAGGTAGTGCCCAAGGTCGGATGGCTGGGCACGCTCTTCATACGACTCCTCAAGATGGTCATCGTGCCGTTGATCGTCACCTCCATCGTTTCCGGAGTCTCAGCCGTCGGTGGCGGCCGCAGCCTGGGACGGCTGTTCAGCAAGACGATGGGCTACTACGTCCTGTCCAGCGCTCTGGCAATCCTGGCCGGCCTCGCCATGGTCAATCTGATCAAGCCAGGCGTCGGTGCCAACATCGCTGGTACCGAGACCGCCACGATTCCAGAGCTGTCCACTCCCAGCTCACCAGTCGATCTGCTACTGGATATCGTGCCCGAGAATCTCGTTGCTGCCGCTGCCAAGCCCAACATGCTGGCCATGATCTTCTTCAGCATCCTGCTGGGTATTAGCATTGCCGGCCTGCCTGACAGGCCTCGCGAGTTTCTCGTCGAGCTCTTCGATTCCGCCTTTCAAGCCATGATGCGGCTCACTTCCGGCGTGATTCGATTTGCCCCTCTGGGAGTCTTTGGTCTCATAACGAGAGTCGTCGGTGCCTCCGGCCTGGAGTCGTTTCGAGCTCTGGGCCTCTACATGGCGACGATCGCGTTCGGCTTGACCTTTCATCTCCTGGTCACCCTGCCGCTACTGCTGCTGCTACTGGGACGAATCAACCCGCGGATTCACTTCCGAAACATGGCCGAGCCATTGGCCATGGCATTCTCGACCAGTTCCTCGGGAGCTACCCTGCCGGTGACCCTCAATGCGGTCGAGAACAAGGTCGGCGTGTCGAATCGGATCTCCTCGTTCGTCCTGCCGATGGGGGCGACCGTCAACATGGACGGCACGGCTCTGTACGAATGTGCCGGAGTGCTTTTCATCGCCCAGGTGATGGGAGTCGACCTGTCGATCGGGCAACAGGCAGTGGTCGTGCTGACAGCTCTCCTCGCTTCGATCGGTGCGGCGGCCGTGCCCTCGGCCGGCCTCGTCATCATCTTCATCGTGCTCGAAGCGGTGAATCTCCGGGGACCGGAAGTAGAGGTCCTGGTCGGCGCCATGCTGGCCGTCGATCGACCACTGGACATGTACCGAACGGTGGTCAATGTGTTCAGCGATTCCTGTGGTGCCGCCATCATCGCCCGCTCCGAAGGTGAGACCGGGGTCGATACGACGGTTGCTGCAGATTGACGAGAGCTCGGCCCGAATCCCAGATGCGGTTGACAGCTTCGTTTCGCGACCCGATTCACGGCTTTATCCATGCCGTTTCCCTGGAACGAGCGCTGATCGACAGCCGACCCGTTCAACGCCTCAGGTCGATTCGACAGCTGGGCTTCACCTTCTTGGTGTTCCCAGGGGCCGAGCACGGCAGGTTCAGTCACGTGTTGGGCGCCATGGAACTGGCAGGCCGGGTCTATGACGCTCTCGCGACTCGCAACCCGGATCTGCTCGACAACCAGCCAAACAGCCAGGACCGTAGGCTGGTCAGGGCCACCGCCCTGCTCCACGACATCGGGCACGCTCCCTTCAGCCACTCTGCCGAGGGCCTCTTCGAAGAGGATCTCGACCATGAGGCCATGACCCAGAGACTCTTGAGAACGACCGAGCTCGAAACCATTTTCCAGCGCTGGGGCGAAGGCGTGGAGCCGACCCAGGTGGCTCGACTGCTTGCCGGCCCGGAGACGAGCCGAGAGCGTCTGCTCGCCCAGATCATCTCCAGCGAGTTGGACGTGGACAAGATGGACTACCTGCTGAGGGACAGCCTGTTCTGCGGAGTGCGCTACGGCAACTTCGACCTGGCGCGTCTTCTCGACACGATGCTCCCATTGCAGGACCCCGAGACCGACGAGTGGGGGCTGGGCGTGGCGGAGGGTGGGGTGCACGCTCTAGAAGCGCTGGTAATGGCCCGCTACTACATGTTCACGCAGGTCTATTTCAATCGAGTGGGCAAGGCTCTGGAGTTGCACTTCAACGAATGGCTCACGGAGGTCGATCAACACTGGCCAGCCGACCCGGAAGCCTTTCTCGCCCACGACGACATCTCACCGCTGACAGCCATGCGTGGCTCCGAAAGTCAGCATGCCCTGGCCGTCGCCGAGCGTCGCTACTTCCCCATGGTGTTCGAGACCCGGGAGCATCTGTCGCCAGAAGAAAGGCGCCAGTTCGAAGAGTTGGTGCCCAAGCTCCGCACCGAGTTCGGGGCAGCCAACATCCTGGTCTCCCACGCGGCCAAAGATCCCCATCGCCTGGGAGAGAGCCGAGTCCTGGTCCAGCGTTTCGACGGTCAGCTCGAACCCATGGAAGAGGCCAGCCACTTCGTCCAACATCTCGGCCGCATCGATCGCTATCGCATCTACACTCCCCCTCGACTGGTCTCCGAGGTAACAGG
>JAUWSP010000467.1 GCA_030610025.1 Acidobacteriota bacterium
GATCGGCTCGTCGACGAAGCCGTCACGCTTCCCGAGGCACTGGCTGGGACGGGGTTGAAGACGGCTGCTTTTCTGGCCGGTGGGGAGGTCTACGAGGGCCTCGGTCTGGAGCAGGGCTTCGATAGCTTCGAGGCCGGGCCGCAGGCGCTCGACGGAGCGCTGCAGTGGATCGAGCAGAACGCCGACTCGGATTTCTTTCTCATGGTGGGAGTCGGTTCCGTATCTGCCTCCGAGATCGAGGCTGACAACGCTACCGAAGCCTATGCTGCGCAGGTTGCTGTCCTCGACAGCTCGGCAGGTCGCGTTCTCGAAGCCCTCGACGCGGCTGGCTTGGGTGAACAGGCTACGATCGCAGTCGTATCCCTGACCGGATTCGAATTGGGTGAGCATGCGGGCGTTGGCGAGGCGTCGATCTACACTCCCGAAACCCGCGTTCCGATGCTTCTGGGCAGCCCGCAGCTCCCGCAGGGTAAGTCCGTGGACAAGATCGTCGAGGTTGTCGACCTCGGCCCGACCCTCGTCGTCTTGTTGGGCGAGGAGCCCGCGGCCGAGCTGCAGGGTCGGAGTCTCGTCGGGCTTATCGAGGGAGCTGGGAAGCCGCCCTATGTGGCCTTCGGCGAGTCGGCGGGGGAGGATGGTGAGTATTACGCCGCCCTTGGCGGTTATCGCCTGGTCCAGCGTGGGGCCGATGGCCCGAGTGAGCTCTACGTCCTGGCGACGGATCCAGCTGAGCAGACGGATGTGGCGGCTTCGGAAGAGAACCGGGTCAACGTGCTGGAGGACCACCTCGGTGCATGGAAGAAGATGGTCTCAGTCGCTTCTCTCGACCCCGAACGCCGGACCGAAGAGCTCGATGACGAAGCTCTCGAGCAGCTCAAGAGTCTCGGCTACATTCAATAGATCGTTGGTGCTGTCCTGCTCGGCACGGGACACTAACTCCGAAAAATGGAGGTGCCGACCATCTGTTCGGGCTTTTCGATTCCGAAGAACTCCAGAATGCTCACCGGCAGGTCGAGAATCGACGGCTTGCCCTTGCTGACTTTGTGGCTCGAGAACAGACTGCCCGGGACCAGATCACGGGCCATCGAATGATCACCGCTCCACGCCCAGGGATTCAGGTCGATGGTTGCGCTGCCTGTTGCTCCGAGCACCGAAGGTGAAGAGTTGCGGTAGCCCGGGGTGTAACCGACCAGCAGCTCGGGCATCATCGGGGTGGCGTCTCCGACGTACATCTCGTCTCGCGGGTAGACCTTGGCGATGGGCCGCTCACCCGTCTCTGGATCGTCCACGGCTTGGAGCTCCCGGGTGAGCCGGGCGCTGATCTCGGCCACTTTCTCGGCCTCGACGATGCCCTGACCCTCTCGGTTCTTCAGGTTCAGATAGAGACCGTTGAAACCGATTCCGTAGGCTACGGTCTGTTTCCAATCGACGTCGGTGATGGCGGTTTCCTGCTTCTTGGCAGCCTCAGACTTCAGGGTGAGATACCCGTTGTCGCGCAGCCAGGTATTGAGGTGGAACTGGCGTCCAAACTGCGCGAAACCGTGGTCCGAGCAGATCAGGACGAGCGTCTTGTCGTCGATGGCGGGCAGGACCTCCCCGACGATCTCGTCCATCCTCTCGTAGAGATAGGGAATCCACGAGCCGAAGCGAGCGTCCGACTCACTGTGCTTCGGATGGGTGGGGTCCATGTTGCGCCACAGCATGTGGGCGTCCTGGTCGGTGGAGGAGACATAGAAGTAGAACAGCCCATCCGAGAATCGGGACCACTGGTGGTGGAAGAGAGCCATGCGCTCCTCGAGAATCAGCTCCGCCTGTTTGACGTATTCCTCGTCGTTGAGGATGCCGTAATCGAAGGCTTTGGTGTCACAGGGCAGACCCTTGGTCCAGAACGAGCCGATGTCCCGCGCGATCTCCGCACCGAACTCCTGGGGGTAGGTCACGGGTGCGGCCTGATTGGCCGGATCGATGTTGATCGGTGTGGCATAGAGCTGAAAAGTGGGCCTCAGCTGCTTGACCAGGAATCGGACAATCCCGCTCGCCGACCCGAGAACAGGGAGTAGATCGAACTGCACTGGTACCCAGGGTGAGTACTCGCCTTGATTGAGAACGAGGGTCTCGCCCTGGATGTCGATGCGGACGGCATCCTCCTTGGGGTCGAGGTAGACCGTGAACGGTGCTTTGACGTTGTCGGCGAAGGGCTCGTTGGAGCCGGAGGGAGTTACCAGCGAGTTGACGGGTCCCAGCAGCTGGGCTCGAACGACATTCTGGTTGACGTCGACATACTGCACGGTGCCGCCGGAGATGTCCGGATAGTGCTCGAACGGATCCGAAGTCCAGTAGCTGAAAGAGCCATAGGAGTCGATCAGATCCGGAGTCCCCATTCCCGCGATTGCCTTGGTGGCCGTCTCGTCAACGGGGAAGTTGGTCGGGATCTTCGAGATCCAGGCGGGAATGCCCTGTTCGGTGAGATAGGCCCAGAAGGGCTTGCCCTTGCGGAGATTGACCGGGCCGCCACCCTTGATCGGCAGGTGCACGTCGCCGAAGTTGATGATCAAGTCTGGCGCGGTGTTCTCGTAGATGGAGAAGACCGGCATGTAGGTCTTCGGATCGCGGGCAATGAAATCGGCGATGCCGTGGCCTCCCGGAGTCATGCCCGTGAGGAAGCTCGACCATGCAACCGGGCTGAGCGCAGGCATGGTGGTACCGAGTGGCATGAAGGAGCCCATCTTGGCGAGCTTTCTGAAATTTGGCGCCCGACCCGTGTCCATGAGGCCCTTGACGATCGTCGGGTCCAGGCCGTCGAAAGCGAGGACGATCACCTTTCGGCCTTCGGCGGTGTTTCGACCACAGGAGGTGAGGAAGGGTAGGTTCGCAGCGGCTGCACTGCCGGCCAGGAGCTTCACGAAGCGCCTGCGATCCAAGGGCGAAACGATGCGGTTGTCGTCGGTCATATCAATTCCCCTGGCGCGGAGCCAACAGCCTGCACTCGAGAGAGAAGTCTAGCGCTGGTGGCGGGACTTGAACAGGTCTGGAAGCTTCAGGGTTCGGTCTTATCGATCAGAGGGGGTATCCAGCTGGCGATGCAACACGGAGTACTGGCCCGCATGAGCCACGCCAAATCACGCGCCGGGACGGTATTCTCGAGCCTGTTCTGTAACTTAAAGTAATGCTTTAAGTAGACCCTGTAAGCTCTTTGTTTTCAGAAGGATGAAGTGGAGCCGACGAGCGGACTCGAACCGCTGACCTGCTCACTACGAGACCCGGAGGACCCTGAGGAATGACGAGTACTTGCGTCTCGTGCGCGGAGAGGGGCGGCGGGGGGCGGCA
>JAUWSP010000543.1 GCA_030610025.1 Acidobacteriota bacterium
AGCGGAACACGCTCGAGGTATTGCTGCAGCACGACTTCGGCATCCGCAAAGCGGCCCTCCTTCTCCAGGACGAGCGCCAGATTGGACCATGCGATATTCAAGTTCCCGCCCGACAGTTGGAGGGCCTGGCCGAATGCTGACTCGGCCCTTGTGAGGAGAGATGCGGGGTCGTCCGCCTGCTCAGACGGGGAGCTGTTGTAGGCTCCCCAGAGAGCCGTCCCCACCAAGTTGTAGGCCACAGCCTGGTCAGGAGGATCCGTGGCCACTGACAGGGCTCTCTCCGCCTGAAGTTCCGCCTCATCGAAGCGTGCCAGTTGTAGGTGCGCCGTTGCGATTCCAATGAACGCAGTCGCCGAGTTGCCACCCGACAGCCTGTCCGCCTTCGTGAAGGCCTTGATCGCCTTCTCGAATTTCCCATTGCGAAGAGCCGCCTGCCCATCCTCCAGGCACTTGGCTACATCTGATCGACTGGGAGGACCGCCATCCGATTGTCCAGGCGCATCCAAGGCGGCGACCACGAGGACCAAGACGGCAAGCCCTGCGATCCGGGCTGCCTGCCTCAATGTGCGAGCGCCTTCCGTTCTGGAGCCTGCGACCATTTCTCGATAGCTCGGCTGAGTGATCCCTTGGTGAGAACCCTTGGTTGCGGGGACTCTGGCTAGAACTCTACCGTCCGGACAGCCCGGCCACAACCGATCGAAGTCTACGGAACAAGATGTCTCGAGAGGAGTCAACAGCCGCCGCTACGACGTGGGGGTGAAGGCGGAGCTCTAGCAAGGGGCGGCGGTGCTAGTCTGTAAATCATGAACCAACCGCTGTGTCGTCTCGCACTATTTCTGATTGTCTTCGTCGCCTGCAGTGGTGGCCCGACCGAGGATGTAGATCCAGCCGTCGATCCCTCCCCTGCCAAACCTGTCGACTTGACCCTCGCAGAGCCGATCCACCATCTCGAAGGCCTGGCTCGGGAGCCGATGGTGGTCGAGCATCCCAGTGGCACCCTGTTCGTGGCCGGATTCGGCTCGCAGGTCACCGGGGTCGATCCGAAAGCCACGCCCCACTTGTGGAAGAGCGAAGATGGAGGAGCTACTTGGAGTCGAGTGGATGTCGGGACGCCCGAGGAGGGCGCGATCGGCAACTCCGACGTCGATTTGGCGATCGGACCCGACGGAACCCTCTATTTCGTCTCGATGGGATTCAATCGAACGACCTTCGAGGGCACCCATGTCGCGATCGGCGTGAGCCACGACGTCGGTACCAGCTGGTCGTGGACGTTGCTTTCAGAGACCCGGCTCGACGACCGTCCCTGGGTCGCCGTGGCACCCGACGGAACTGCCCACGTGGTCTGGAACGACGGCTCTGGAGTGTGCTACGCGGTCAGTGCAGACAACGGCGAGACCTGGGTGGAACGTGACCGGGTGCACCCGAAGGGTGGTTCGAGCCATCTCGCGGTAGGCCCGAATGGGGAGTTGGCGGTGCGCATCATGCCGATATCCGGCTCCGCCAACCAGTTCGATGAAGGACTCGACTTGATCGCCATCAGTGTCGATGGTGGCGAGACGTGGAGCAAGCACCCGATACCCGGAGAGATCGAGTGGGATCCCACGTTCAGCGACCCGGCAGGGGTACCGCGCTGGGTGGAGCCGCTGGCCTGGGATGCCAGCGGAGCGCTCTACCACCTGTGGAGCGAGGGCCAGGCCGTCAAGCTGGCGCGCTCTGAAGATCAAGGAAAGCGCTGGCAGACCTGGCTCGTCGCCGAAGAGGAGGAGATCGCGTTCTTCCCCTTCCTCACGGCAGGCGGTCCGGGCGAGCTGGCAGCGACCTGGTTCTCAGACGGTGGGGATGCGATGGCGGTCCAGACGGCTTTCATCCAGGTCTCCGAGTCCGGAGACCTCGAGCCGCTCGTCCTTCGCAGCCCTGCTTTTCAGCCGGACACCTGGCTCGAGACCGAGGAGGAGAGAACCCGCGATCCGGGCGGCGAGTACGTGCCGGTGGTGTTCCTCTCCGAAGGAGGACTTGGCGTCGTAACGCCAGTGCAGGATCTGCAGAACGACCGCTTCGGATTCTCCTGGTGGAGGATCGAGGGGCCATCAGATCCCGGCTGATCTTCCGGCGCCCGTCTGTCCGATCTCCATTTTCCTTTTCAGCACCTTGTCGGCCCTGAGCCAGGGCGAAATATCGGCGTAAACGGCAGAGTCCTGCTGTGGAAGAGTTGGCCTCCAGATTCTCGCAACTGACCTTCTATGAGTCACTTACAGATCTTTTGCACTTAATTACCCCCGGGCAGAGGATTCGGTCCAAGAATCGGGTGGCACTTCTTGGGGAATCGGGTGGCACCTGGCAATGTGAGCTAGACACAGTGCATTCCGTCTATAGAGTGAGGAGAGTCTAAGCAGCTAGCAAATGCTATAATCTGCTAGCAACTGCTACAAACGCATCCAAGGAGTCGACAAATGGCCACCGTTCAGCTCAATACCCGGATCGACGAAGCGCTCAAGAAAGCGATCGACGACTACTGCCGTAGCCGAGGCATCGTGATGAATCACTTTGTCCAGGAGGCTCTTCTCGACCGGCTCGAGGAGCTGGAAGACATCGAGGATCTCAAGCACATTCGCCACGAGCCCACCCGACCTCTGGCCGACGTCCTGGCTGAGCTCAAGCTGAATGGCTCGGTTTGAGATAGAGATCACCCACTCGGCGGAGAAGCAGCTCCGAGCTCTCCACCGGGAAGATCAACAGCGCCTCGCGAAAGCGATGCTGGCACTGGCTGAGGATCCCCGACCGAGAGGCTCCAAGAAGCTCTCCGGCTACGAGGACGTCTTTCGTATCAGGGTTGGACGCTTCCG
>JAUWSP010000391.1 GCA_030610025.1 Acidobacteriota bacterium
ACGTCATCGAGAAACAGATCGAAGACCGGTGTGCTCGGTTCTACGTCCGGCCCCAGAACCGCGGCGTTGAGACTGTCCGCCTCGACGTTGAACCGACAGTTCACGGCAATCAGCCGATCGCCCTGGCGCAGCCTGGCAGCCGTGGCCGCCGAGCCTGTGAATGCGACCACATCCTGGGGACCCAGACGATCCAGCAAATCCCCAGTCGAGCCGCAAATGAGCTGCAGAGCGCAATCGGGGAAGATACCGGCCTCGACGACGATTTCGACACAACGCTGGGCCACGAGGGCCGTCGAGGTCGCTGGCTTGGTGATCACTGGCATGCCAGCCAGAAGTGCGGCTGCCGCCTTTTCGGCCAACCCCCAGACGGGGAAGTTGAAGGCGTTGATGTGCACGGCGACTCCACGCCTGGGGACCCAGACATGTCGGCCCCAGAATCCGCCTCCGCGGCTGAGCTGCACGTCTTCCCCATCGAGCATCAGCGCGTCGCTCGCGAGTCCCCTGGCCAGTCCGGCATAGTAGGCCAACGTAGCCCCACCGCCATCGACATCGAACGAGCCATCGGGCGGCGTGGTGCCGTTGTTCTGCCTCGACAGGTCCAGCAACTCGTCTCTGTTCTCCCGCAGGACCTTCGACATCTCCTTGAGCAGAGCTCCTCGCTCTGAGAAGCTCAGCTCTCTGAGTGCGGGACCTCCATGCTGCCTTGCGAACTCCAAGGCCTCTGCGAAGTCGACCCCTCGACTCGAGGCCTGGGCAACGACCTCTTCGGTTGCCGGATTGATCAGGGGTACGAGGTCGGCAGATGGCTCATGCCAATTGCCACCAACATAGCTCTTGAGGGTCCTCATGGTCGTCTCCTCACACCTCGAGCAATCGGCCCGGCTCGCTCGGGCTCCGAGCAACATCGGCCGGAAAGGGCTTCAGTCCTCCCGCTCGAGCTCGTTGCGTATGAAGCTCTCCAAGATTCGGAGTTGATCCTTGCTGGACTGCACAAACTCGATGCCCACTCGGTAGCGCAACTCTTCTTCCACGAGATCCACTTCCGCCGCGTAAACGACCCTGCCCATGCACTCGAACGAATGATCATTGAGCTGCAGCTCCAGCCCAACGATCGACTCCGGCTTCGGAGGTAGCTCGGTGATGATCAGCATGCCAGAGGCACTGAGCTGTTTGACCAGGAACTTGGATTCGGTCTGCAGATCGATCTCGCTTTCGCTCTCCACCTTGAGCCGACCGAAGATCCTCTGTTTGAGATCGAGGATGACGTTCTTCTCCATGAACTGGTGCAGCTGTTCAGCGTTGGTCGTCAGAATATCCTCGAAGGCGATCCCAGCGGAATAGACCGGAACCACATCGCCGGTATCCAGCTTTTCTGTGCCAGCCAGACGACACCACTTCACCTCTCCCTCCAGCTGTACCGAGGCAGACCCTTCGCCGAGTCGGAAGTTGTACTTCCTGCCCACCTGGAGCTGAGCGCTGGTGCGGACGGCGAAGCCACCGAGGCTCAGATTGTCGACATTCGCCTTCACCGAGTAGGAGAAGCTGCCCTGCACTTCATCCGTCGGGAAGCGGGGATAACGCCTTCTTTCGTCTTTTTCACTCATCGCAGTGGATTCCAGATTCTATACTCTCTGAAGGCGGGCCATGCGGCAAGCTCCTTGTTTCGAGGCCGAACCCTCTGTGAGACACGCCACATCGCAACACCCCCCTGGTGGACTTACAATAGCTACAGCCAAAGAAGTGGAGGCAATAGGGTTGGTCATCAGGGCTACCACCGCCGAGAGCCAGCGAGGCAAGACATGAGTATCACCGGCAATCTCCTTACTCTCGAGCTATCAGAATTACTCCAATGGCTGGCCCAGGGAACCAAGACCGGTGTTCTCATCATCGAAAACAAAGAAATAGAGAAGCGCATCTACTTCGACCGCGGTACCATCGTCTCGTCCGAATCGAGTGATTCGCAGGAGCACCTGGGGCACTTTCTCATCGGGGAGGGCCTGATCGACAAACCGACGCTGGATCGCGCTCTCAACCTACAGCAAGCCACTCAGATACTCCTCGGCAAGGTATTGGTGACCCTGGGCGCCATCACGGAAAAGGAACTGAGCCAGGTCCTACAGCAGAAGACCCAGGAGACCATCTACGAGCTTTTCAACTGGCCCGAAGGCGAGTTCCGATTCGTGCCGGACGACCTTCCCGAGTTTCCCATGGTGCCCATGGAGCTCGACGTGACCAACGTGGTCCTCGAGGGCATGCGGCGGATCGACGAGGAGAATCACTCAGCAGCCGGCAGGATGGAGGATCGGGCTTCCGAAGATGCTCGCGAAATCGAAGAGACCCTGGCCTCCGACATTCTGGAGCCCCTGAACATCTCCTCTGTCGAGATTCCGAAGGTCGTGGATGACATGAGCGCCTCCAGAGAGCGCAGCAGCGTTCTCGAAGAGGATCTCGAAGGAACCATCGCACCCAATGTGAGAGGTTTCTACGAGACCACGGCAGCGAAGAAGGACAACCGGATCAAGATGCTGGCCGCCATTGCCGCCGGGGTCGTCGTAATTCTCATCGGAGTCATGGCCTATGTCTTCTGGCCGGCGGAGCCCAGCGAAGCAAAGACCCAGGTGCCGCCGGAAGCTGCGGCGCGTTTCACCGAGTTCGAGCCTGCTCCTACACTCGAGGAAGTCGGTCTCTTGCCGACTGTCGAAGCCGACGTAGATCCGCTGGCGACCGCCCAGGTCGAGCCGCCTCCCCCTGCCGCCGATGACGAACAGGAGGCACGGCAACTCAAAGCCGAATACGAACAGGAATTGGCAACTCTGCGCAACCAACTGCGCGACGCACAGCGAGAAGCCGAAGACAGCAAGGCTCCCCCCGAGACCGCACGTGCGAGCAACCAGCTCACGGCCGACGCCGGCGCCCTCCCGGAGCGCATCGGGCGTACCACAGTAGTGGCGCCCCAAGCGGAGCCCGAGCTCGACACCGAAGAAGTCGTACCTGCAAACGGTGCGACCGCTGCCGACCTGCTCGCTGCAGGCACCGAAGGATCCGGATCGGGAAGCTCCTCGGGACCTGACCAGCTCGACTCCCAGCCTGTGACGTCGGCCATCGAGCCCCTCCCCGAGCAACCCAGGGTGGCGAGAGGCGACCTGGTGGAGCCCGGACCGGGAGTCACGGCACCGACTGTCGTCAAACGGCCCCAGCCTCGGTATCCTGACGCGGCCCGGCGCATTGGTCGCACCGCAGTGGTGGCCCTGCGCCTTCTGGTCGACGAAGAGGGGAAGGTGGCCGAAATCCAGCAGATCGGAGCCAAGGCAGGAATGGGCTTCGACAGGGCGGCCCTCTCGGCGGCGGAAAAGACCACCTGGCAGCCAGCCATGGTGGAGGATGTCCCGGTGAAGATGTGGGTCGATCTGCGGATCGAGTTCAAGCCCTAGAATCCCGTCCTGGTGTCCCGTGCGGTAAGTTCGCTACCTAGCCCCCAAACCAGAGCTTCAGTGCGAAGAGGATAATCGTCACGGTGACGACTCCGCGCACCCATCTGTGCCCCTTGAGGACGGTAAGGCGCGCACCCACCAGGCCCCCGACAATGGTACCTGCCGCCAGCGTCGAACCCATGAGCCAGTCGACTCTCCCCTGCCACGCGAAGAGAGCCAGAGACAGAGCAGTAAAACAAAGTACTGTCAGCACCTTGACGGCGTTGCCACGCACCAGATCGAGGCCCACGGCCGAGGTCACGGCGAGGATGAAGAACCCGACTCCGGCCTGGACGAAGCCACCGTAGATCCCCACCACAAAGAAGGCCAGGGCGGTCAGGACGAGGTGCCGCCGCGATCGA
>JAUWSP010000400.1 GCA_030610025.1 Acidobacteriota bacterium
GCCGCCGCGCTCAAGCCTTCGAGTGCCTCTCGCTTGTAGGGATTGCTTGCGAGGATCTGTTCGAACCAGCCAAACGCCTTCTCGAAGTCACCAGCTTCCAGATAGAGCGACCCTGCCGCGAGATAGTCATCCGTCTCCGCCAGGCCAATGGAGGCCAGATCGTTGTAGATCCGGAGAGCTTCTACCCGATCCCCAGCAGCCGTCGCGTCCTGCGCCTCGAGCTTCTTGCGATAGGCCTGATTGTGCTCGACCCAGGCTTCCTCTTCGGCGGCCTTCAATTCACGAAAGCGCTCCAGGGCGACCTTTCCCTTCTCCTTGTCGCCTTCGCGCATGTAGGCGGTGCCCAGGTGGTGCTGCACCTGGGTGTCCTCGGGTAGAAGGGCGGAGAGCCGCTCGAAGTAGGCCCTGGCCGCGGCGAAGTCCTGATCTCGCAGGCTCATCAGACCAAGCGTGTACAGAGTGTTCTCACCATTCGGGTCGCTCTCCAGCTCGGCTGTCATCAGGCTGCGAAGAGCATCGAACTCCTCGGTGGAAAGTGTTGCCAGGGCAAATCGGGGAACGGCACGATCGGCATCGGGATCCAGCTCCACGGCCCTGGCATAGGCGGCGATGGACTCCCCGATGTGCATCTGCTCGAATTCGACCCGGCCTAGCGTCAGGTAGAGCGGCGCTTCCTCCATCCCGAGCTCGATGGCGCTCTTGCACGAGCTCGTTGACGCCTCCCACTCCCCTGCCCCTGATTGGATGACTGCAAGCAGGTAGTAGAGGGACGCTTCCTCCGGCATGGAGCGCAAGGCACGGGCTGCCAGGCAGCTGGCCAACTCCTCGGCTCCCATCATGTGCGCCACTCTGGCCGCTCGGGCCTGAAGAGAGGGGATCTCTGGCAACCACTCAACGAGTTGGCGATAGCCCGCCAGGGCTGTCCATGGGTCCTCTTGGGCTTCGGCATCCAGCACGAGTATCAGGCGAGCAGGCACATGGAAAGGCCTCTCTTCGAGGATCGTCTCGACCAGCTTTGTAGCCTCCACCAAGGCCCCTTGCTGCTGCAGCGCTCTGGCTCTTTCGAGCCTCGAGCGTAGATTGGGAAAGCGATCCGGGTAGGCGGTCAAGCCTTCGTCGTCGGAGGCCTCCTGCAGAACCAGCCAAGGCACGGGGTTCTGATCGTCGATCTCGAGTGCGATTCGAAGAGCGTTGTTCGCGCTCTCCAACGACTCGCTTCGCAATTCTGCAAGTCCCAGAGCCAGATAGCCGCTTGCGAGGTCGAGGTTCTCTCCCACCAGCCGCCTCAGGAGCCTGATCTCTTCATCACTTCCCTGACTGAGCAGAAGCATTCGGGCAGCCTGACTCTCGCTGGAATCCCCCGATGTCTTCGCCATGGGCTCGAGTAACGCTGCTGCCTCGTCCCCTCGCCCCTGCGCCAGAAGTACCTCTGACAGCAGGAGAGCTGCTTCCACGCTCGAGCCTTCGAGGCTGCGGGCCTTATCCAGATCCGAAGTAGCCTGCTCCAGATCGCCAAGCCGTATCGCCGCCCTGGATCGACCGAGGAGGGCTGGACCGAATTGCGGCGTGTTCTCCAGAGCTCTACCGAAGGACTCCAAAGCCTTCTCCTGCTGGCCGAGCTCTAGTTGGGTACGACCGAGAAAGTGCCAGGCCAGGTAGGGTCGCCGCACGTTCGAACCCACCGCTATCTCGAAGTTGCCTCGTGCGGCATCCAGATCCCCTCGTTGCATCCGGATCTGTCCGAGCATGAGGTTGGCGGGACCATGCTTGGGAGCGACTTCGAGAATCGCCTGCAGCTCCGCCTCAGCCGCTTCCTTCTCACCTCTTTGCAGCAGCCCTGCTGCCTGTTGCATGCGATTCTGAAGGTTCCCGGCCTGGGGACCGGTTCCTGTCTGGGGAGGCTGAGCCTGAGCCGAGCCCAGATCTACTGTCAGGCCTGATGCCAAACCTGATGCCAGCAACGACACCAGCCACACCATGGAGACAGCGAGGAGCTTCGTTCGAATCATGGCCTCGAGCTGTGTCATCCACCGGGCCTCCAAATCACTACCTGCCGGTTCGCGGGTAGATCCACGAAGGTAGACCGCCGCCCATCCGGCCAGCGAACGGACACCCGATCGACCTTGGTTGCCGATCCCAGACCGAAGTGCAGCCGCGGATCGAGCTCCGACGCGTACGAGCCACCCGAGGTAGCTTCTCGGATCTGCTTCGATCCCTCGACCTCCAGTTCGACCCTCGTACCGAGGGGCCGATGAGCCCCGCTCTCCTGCCGCAGATCGACAAGGAGCCAGGACCTGGGCGGCGAGCTGTTGACGAACAGATTGGGCTTCTCATCCTGATTGCTCACCGCCAGGTCCAGATCGCCGTCGTTGTCTATATCGAGAAAAACCGCTCCGCGACTCGACAGCTTCACTTCGAACGCATCGCCGGCGTCAGCACTGACCTCGCGGAACTTACCGCCTTCATTGAGCAGCAGCTGGTTGTGCTGGCGATAGGTCTCACCGAGAGACTCGTCCTCATCCACTTGTGGGTAGATGTGCCCGTTGGAGAAGTAGAGATCCACATCCCGGTCGTTGTCCGCATCGAAGAACAGGACGCCCCATCCCAGGGGAGCGAAGCTGGTTACCGCGAGTTGGGAGATGAAGGATTCGTCCTGAAACAGCTCCCCTTCCAGATTGCGATAGAGGGCGTAGTAGTCGAGAGCGAAGTTGGTGACGCCGATGTCGAACCAGCCGTCCCCATCGTAGTCGCCGTAGTGCACGCCCATGCTGCCCTGCACTCTGCCGTCGGCATTATAGGAGCTGCCGGTCCAGGTGCCCACCTCCTCGAAGGTGCCGTCGCCATGATTCTTGTAGAGCCGGTTGGCAGTGCTGTCGTTGGCCACATAGATGTCCGGAGCGCCATCATTGTCGTAGTCGAAGCTGACGACTCCCATGGTGTAGCCGAGGCGGCCTTCCGCCAGGCCCGAAGGTTCAGTGGCATCCTCGAAGGTGCCGTCTCCTCGGTTCAGGTAGAAGGTGTTGGGACTCTCTACCAGACCCCGTGGGCCATCCATCACCTCGACTTTTCCCCGCCAGCGCCGCGTGCGGCGAGCCGCCAGGATCTCCTCCCATGGGGCGATGATGTAGTTGCCGACGTAGAGGTCCTGGTCGCCGTCGCCATCGGCGTCGAGGAAGGTCGCACCGATGCTCCAGGCCGGCTCGGTGACGCCGGCCTCTTCCGTGACGTCAGTGAAGGTGCCATCGCCATCGTTGCGATAGAGGATGTTGTCACCGTAGGCGGTCAGATAGATATCGGGCAGTCCGTCACCGTTGTAGTCCCCGACACAGCCACCATGGCCATAAACCCTGGCACCGACGCCAGCCTGTTGACTCACCTCCACAAAGGTGCCGTCACCCAGGTTGCGATAGAGGGCACTGCGCTCCTCCTCCGCCTCCTCCCGCCTCGGGATCCTGAACGCCGCCACGAAGTAAAGGTCCTGGTAGCCGTCCCCGTCATAGTCCAGCACCAGGACGCCGTTGCCATCCGACTCCAGGATGTGCGGCTTTTCGACGCTTCCCGAATAGGTCACGATTTCCAGGCCGGATCCGGCACTACGATCCTCGAAGCGAGGAGTCTGGGCTTGGACAGCAGACAACCCCGAGGACAGAATCAGGCCGACAAGTGCAGCGACCACCCAGGACTTCCGCAGACCACGCATGCTGCGTGAATTCTAGCCAACCCCGGCAGAGAATCCACCAGACACCCTCTAACCATCCGCCTGCCCTCTTGAGC
>JAUWSP010000013.1 GCA_030610025.1 Acidobacteriota bacterium
CCGTCGACCTCGTTGTACTCGAGGTCGACGGAGACTCCGTGGCCACGCATACCACCACTGAGCTCCCAACCGGTGGCGTCATCCAGATCACACTTCTCGTCGTTGTTGCAGATCGTATTGCCATTCTCGTCTTCGTCGGTATACGTCAGGCGATTGTCGTTGTTGGTCCAGGTGAAGGCCGCGCCCTCGACCACGAACTTCAACGAGCCACGTGCGAAATCGCCCTGATCCCGCTTGAACGGCTCGGTGAAGAAATAGGTCAAGCGTCCAGCGCCGACCCAACCCTGATTGAAGTCACCCGAATCGTTGGCCGGGGTGTCGAAGTCCATGCGCCGGTTGTCAGGGTCGAAGTCCTCGCCGCCGACGTTGAGCTTGTACTCGAGCTTCTTGCTGTCGGTGTGGCCATCGAGTCGGAAGCCGAGCATGCGGTCCGGACTACCAAAGTTATGCTGCCCGACAAACCAGCGTTCGACGGTCTGTTGGCGCTTGGAGGAGGTCAGGAACTCGCGCGAGAACACCGTTTTGGAGTTGCCGATGAAGATCTTGTGGTTCTTCCAGCCGGTGTACTGCATATAGCCATCTTTGACCGCCACCTCGTTGGCATCGAGGGACTTGCCGAAGTCGAATTGGATCTTTCCATGCCAATTCCTGGTCACGGAACCGGCGATGTAAGGACGCAGCCGACGGAAGAAGATCGTGTCGCTGGACTCCCCTTCACCTTCCGCCGGGCTCTCGCTGAAATGGAGATACTGGATCTGCATGCGTCCACCGATCTCGATGAACTGGTCGCCGTCCTCGTAGACCTTGATACCGGCATTGGAGACCGATGCCAGGACGGCACCAACAAGGCAGCCAATCGAGAAGGCTCGCTGCAGCCGTTGCTTCATGGTTTCCTCCCGTGTTCCCAGGGCTCAGGTTTGATGGGTTCTACCGCTCGACCCACCGACTGTTGGCTCCAACCTGTGCGGAGTGTAGGTTCCACTTGCTTCAAGGGTGCGTCCAGGCTGTGGCATTTCTGCAACAGATTCTCCTCATCCTGGGGGTGTCGACCCGACCATCGCTTCGACTTTCAGCCGCCTATCGAAGCCGCTTCTGAAAATCGACTGGTGGTCCTCGATGCCATCCAACTCGATGTGAGGATCGCGACAAGCGTGGGCCACAATTCGAACCACCCGTTTGCCGATCTCGACGTGAAGGCTCTCGATGGTCTGTGAGCGAGACCGATCCAAATGATCGGCCAACCGAAGGCAGGCAGCCATTCTGGTGAGGCGCTCTTCGTCGTCCTGTTGACAGAGTCGACGGAAGGCACCCAACCTGGGCTTGCCTCGCAGATGAAAGCGGACCAGAAGGGCCAGTAGGACCTGTTCCCGATGAGTAAATCCGTTCAGCGGCGCAGCAGCGACCAGATCCCCACCGTGGCGGTCGTGGCGATAGTAGTTGACCGCCAGGCCGAGGTCCTGAAACACAGCGGCGGCGTCCAACAACTCCTTTTCTCTCTCGCCGTACTGGTGCAGAGGACGCAGACCCTCGAACAGCTGGGCCGCCAACCGGCGAACTCGATCGACATGCTCTTTGGGCTGAGCGTAGTGGCTCAGGACATTCTGGATGCTGAACGCCCTGATATCAGGAATCAAATGAGGCGGGTCGATGAAGCCTCTGAAGAGCGCTCCTTCGCGAAGCCCATGACCCGAGATCCATATCCCGGGAAGCCCAGAGCCTCTCAGGAGCCAGCGAAAAACCAACGCCCCGGCCACCATGACATCGGCCCGATCACGCTTGATTCCCGGTACCCTCGCCCGTCGTTTCGTACTGAGTCCAAGAAGCCGCTCGGTCAGTTTTTCGAGCGCTTCGCGGCGGACGAAGTACCCATGCAATCGGTCGGTCAGGGGGTACCTCTCTACCTTCTGTATCGTTCGGGCGAGGTTGCGGATGGTACCGCCCATGGCTACCAGAGGCAGCTCCCGCTGTCGAATCGACCGAACGAACCCCCCGAGCTCGACCTCCACCGCTGCCTCGAGAGCCTCGATCTGGCGCTGCTTCGGAGGATCGGAGAGCAGGAATCTCTCACTCAATCGCACCGCCCCCAGTGGATAGGCCTGACCGGACTCGAATTGCCTGTCTTGCATTAGCGACAGCTGAGCGCTGCCGCCCCCCAGATCCATGACCACGGCATGCTCGAAGTCGAAACCGTTGGCTACCGCCAGGACTCCCAGTCTGGCCTCCTCCTCACCTGAGAGCACCTCGATATCGAGCCCCAGATGTGAGACCCGATCCAGGAAATCATCGTGATTCGCAGCATCCCGGAGGGCACTGGTGCCCAGGACCTCCAGTCGTCCAAGGCCGGTACTCGTCGCATACCGGGCGAAGAGCTCGAGCGCCTTCTCGGCTCGTCGCATGGCTCCTGCCGAGATCTGGCCGTCCCGTCCCAGTCCCTCCCCGAGGCGCACCGGCTGACGAATCTGGTGTGCGAGTCGGTACCACTCACCCGGTTCGAGGAGGTAGTCCACGAGCCTGGCGGTGTTGGAGCCCAGATCGACGATCCCGCAGCGCTGCATGGCGTCTTTATACCCTCTTCAAGGCAGGAGGACAGCCTCTATCGGATTTTGTCACGTGGCTGTCGCCTTGGCCCCTGTGGGGATTTCTTTTGCTCCAGCCCAGCTGAAGAGTGCTAGCATCGCGCCGCCTCATGCGATCCACCTACAAAGGAGCTCTGGCAATCTGTGTCGCCGCGACCCTATGGGGCCTCGATGGCGTGGTCCTGACTCCCCGACTGTTCAACCTCAGCGTGCCTTTCGTGGTGTTCCTCCTCCACGCGGTGCCGTTCCTCTTCATGCAGCCAGTGCTCTACCGAAGCTATCGGGCTCTGGCCTCGCTGTCGACGATCGACTGGGTCTTTCTCGGGCTGGTGGCTCTGACCGGAGGCGTCCTGGGAACGTTCGCCATTGTCAAGGCTCTGTTCATGGTGAACTTCAGCCAGGTCAGCGTGGTGGTCCTGCTCCAGAAGCTGCAGCCCGTCTTCGCCATCAGCCTGGCAGCCATCCTGCTCAAGGAGCCCCTGACAGCCCGCTTTGTGGGCTGGGCAGGAATCGCCCTGGTGGGTGCCTACCTGTTGGCTTTCGGGGCCCGGATACCGGACCTCAGCGGTGGGACGACGACTGCCGTCGCGGCAGCCTGGGCAGCCGTCGCTGCGTTCGCCTTCGGAACGGCTACCGTGCTCGGCAAGCGGGTCTTGCGGGTTCTCGACTTCCGACAAGCCACTTTTGGTCGCTATGGACTGACGGCCCTCTTCGCCCTGCTCTATCTCGTCTTCTCTGGACACGGCTTACCGTTTGGCGAGGTGACACCTTTCAACTGGCTGCTGATCCTGGTCATCGGCTTGACCACGGGTAGCGGAGCCATCTTTCTCTACTACTTCGGTCTCACTCGAGTGCGAGCCAGCGTCTCGGCCGTCTGCGAGCTGTGCCTTCCCCTGAGCGCCATATTGCTCGACTATCTGATCAATGGCTCAGTGCTTCGCCCCTGGCAATGGGCCGGCGCCGCTACCCTCGTCATGGCGATTACCATGGTGTCCATCCAACCGGCCGAGCGCCGAACCTCTCCGAGCTCGAGCTGACCGCTCCGGGCCAGGCTAGGAGTCTGCGCGGCAGCAAGCTACCCTACTGTGAAAGCGGTGTCGGCGGCCCATATTCGACCGGATCCTCGTTACGTAGCACCACTACGCGCCTCGAATCCGGTCGAATCTTGACTCGCCGCTCCACTTTCTCGCGACGGGCGTTCCTACCGCGCAGACTCCTAGGAGGGCAACCCGACGGTGATCTTGAGTCTCGATGGGTGCAGGTGTTTTCGGACGGCGGTTTCGACGCTGTCACGGCTGGCCGCGAGCCACCGATTCCTGGACCACTCGGGCTGGTCGACAGGCTCGCCGTAGAGCTCGGCTGCCGCCAGCAGTTCGGCCCACTGGTGAGCGGTCTCCCGACGAAAGGGCTCGCGTCCGATCAGGTAGGATCGCGCTTCTTCCACCTCCCGCCCCGAGACTCCCCGAGAGACCAATCGATCGATCTCCTGACGCACGCAGCTCTCCGCCTGCTGCAGACTCTCGGGGGCCGTTCCCAGATAGACCACCAACCGACCTGGGTCCAAGCCAGCACCCGCAACGGCATCCGCGGTTGCTGCGTAGGCCAGTCCCTCACGCTCCCTGACCCGTTGCGGGATTCGGCCCGAGAGGACGGAGCCGGAACCGAGAATGACGCTCGAGATCTGGAGGGCTGGAAGGTCGGGATCCGCCCTCGGAATCGTCAGATGCCCAGCATAGAAGTGCGCCTGGTCGGCGCCGGCGATGGATACCTCACGAAAAGCCTCGTCGCTTCCCCGCGGCAAAGCGACCCGCTCGTCTGGATGGCCTCGGGTCCGACGGCCGAACAGCGCCTCGGCCCGAGCTTGCACCCTGTCCTCGGATCCCACGCCTCCGGCAATCGTCACGACGGCGCCCTTCGACAGGCTCTGCCGCCAGAATCCATCACAAGCCTCCCTATCGAGCCTGGCCAGCCCCTCCAGGGTGCCCTGCACCGGACGCGACCGCGGGTGAGGATGGTAAAGCTGTTCGAGAAACTCCCAACCCGTCTTGATCTCAGGCTGATCCGCCATCGACTGCAGCTCCGCGGAATTCTGCTCCACCAACCACTCGAATCGATCCTGCGGAAAGGCCGATTCCAGAACCAGCTCTGCTGCCCACTCGAGAGCTCGTTCCCAGTCCCGGGCCAAAGCGTCGATCGACACTCCGATCGTCTCGAGCCCACCGAAGGCAGAAATCGCCATGCCCAGGCTCTCGGACTCTTCGGCGATTTGTCGCCAGGTTCGCCGATGAGTTCCCTCGGCGAGCATCCTTCCTGTGATCGAGGCCTGCCCAGGGGTCAGCTCCATTCTGGATCCACCCGGAAGCCTCACCTGAACCGCAACGGCCTGCGACTCGGCCAGTGAGCGGACCCGGACGGATGAGAACGCTCTCTCGGCGCTCAATTACGGCCGCCCTCGGGAAGAGACCATCCGATGACTCTCGGGTTGTCGGGGCGCAAGTATCGCGCCGCGACTCGTTCCACTTCAGCCAGGCTGCAGCTACGGATCTTCTCGAGGTGGCGAGCCGGAAGCCCGACGTCCATCAGCGCCCCCGCGGTGGCGATGGCCAAGGCGATGGCTTGAGCCTGCTCGTGCCCAAGCACCCAATCGGCAACCAGGACGCTCTTCGCCCGAGCCAGTTCTTCCTCGTCGAACCCTCCCGAGGAAGCTCCGGCCAGCTCCTCCATCAACCTTCGCTCCACCCTTTCGGGTTGTACGTCCGGTATCACCTCGGCCGCTACCAGCAGGGCCCCAGCTCCAAGGGTCTCGGTCGTGTCGACAGAAACAAACGCGCAGGAGCGCAGCTCCTCCACCAACACCCTATGCAGTCGACTGGCACGGCCGGCCCCCAGCATGGCAGCCAGTAGGCGCATCGCCGGATACTCTCGCTCCCGCAGAGCCGGACCTGGAACCGCACACAGCAGACGAGCCACCCCACCCTGCCGTCTTTCGACGCGCCGGTTGCCAATCGCTTCTACCTGGCCAAGCGACCGGCAGCTCGCATGCTCGGCGCGCGGAATCTCCGCAAAGAACCGCTCTGCCTCGTCGAACGCTTCCGGCCCGACATCCCCCGCTATGGTCAGCACCGCATTTTCTGGCCGATAGCGCTTCGTCTGAAACTCGCGAAGCGCACTCCGATTCATGGTGATCAGGGACCTGGGGTTACCGAGGATAGGCCTACCGTAGGGATGGTCGCCATAAAGAGCTGCCATGACCTCTTCTTCAAGGGCATCCCAGGGGTCATCCTGGTTCATCTTCACTTCTTCCAGAATGATCGCTCGTTCGGTCTCGATCACCGCAGGTTCGAGAAGCAGTCCAGCCATCCGATCCGCTTCGATCTCCAGCGCAGTCGCCCAACGATCCCTGGCGAAGGAAAAGAAGTAGGTCGTGCAATCGTGGGAGGTGTCCGCATTGTTCGAGCCGCCCAGCGCCTGGGTCAAGCGGTCGACCTCTCCGTCTGCGAACTGGTGCGAGCCGCGAAACATCATGTGCTCCAGGAAATGCGCCACCCCTTCCTGCCCGGGTGGCTCATCGAGCGTGCCTGTTCTGTAACACAGGGCAGTGGCCACCACCGGTGCTTGCCGACGCTCGACGAGACAGACCTGAAGTCCGTTCGACAGCTGCTCAGTGCGGATTGTAGGAGGTACGAAGAGGCTCACACGTCCTCGTCGTCATGACGGATGCGGTCGTAGGGCTGAACCACCGTCGAGGCGATGTTGCTCAAGTGAGCACTGATCCGCCTCAGAATGCGCGCCGCACTCGAATACACGATCGCCATGTCGGCCGTGAGATCACTCTTGGCAAGCTCCGCAGTGTAATCGATGAACGCCTGCTTGAGCTCGGTGTGGGTCACCACGACCTGACGCGCCTCGTCGATGTTGTCGTCCCGGAAGGCTCGCTCACAGACCTCGAACATGGGTTGCAGACGATCGGACAAGACTCGAAGCTCGTCCGCGAACCGTCCTTCACGAGGACTACCGGCGAGGCCGATCAACTCTGCCAGCCCGCGCGCAAAATCCCCGATTCTCTCGGCATCCTGAACGGTGCTTGCAAGAATCAAACTGGCCACGAGATCCTGGCGAGGATTGACGCTCAAGTGCTGGAGAATGGTTCGCCGAACCATGCGCTCCCCTTCATCGACTACGTCATCCATATGATTGAGGTCGACTTGGAGCTCTTCGTTGTCCAACAGCGCCGACAAGGACAAGTCCAGCATCTTCGCGGACTGACGAAACATGGTCGAAACGTCTTCGAACGCGGCTTCCACGAGCTTGGATTTCGAGTCGGCACCAAAGAGTCGCTGGAACATCATGGTTCTCCTACGAACGGCTTCTCGAGTCAAAGGGCTCCTGTCAACAACAGTAACAGGATCGGCAGCCCGAAGAAGAAGATCAGGATATAGGCCCCTGCCAGGAGCCTGTTTTTCGCCGCCATCCTCCCAAGCCCTTTCGCCAAAGCCAGCGGGATCGCACGGATAGGCTTCGGCACATAGATCAAGAGCGCTGCAGTGAGGTTGAATATCAGGTGCGACAGCGCCACACTCACAGCCGCCGGACTGCCGGTGGAGAGTGCGGCCAGCATGGCCGTCACCGTAGTACCGATGTTGGCGCCAATGGTGAAAGGGAAGATCTGCTCCAAGGTTACGACCCCTGCACCGACCAGCGGCACCATCAGCGAAGTCGTGATGGAACTGCTCTGCACCATGACGGTTACCACCAGGCCGGCAGCGGTGGCGGCAATCGCGGAGCGAAACAGAGTGCGGTGCAGGGTCTCCTCGGCTCGACCGGTCATCAGGACCTTGAGAAGATCCACCAGGAACTTCAAGCTGGCAATCAGCAGAGCAACTCCGACGAGAAGAACCGCGATGCCCGAATTGCCGAGCAGGTCAGCCAGCCCTGATGAAACAGGCCTGATCACTGCTTTCAACGGGTCGAACAACCTGAAGCCCCCAGCACCTTCCAGCACGGACTCGAAGAGGTTCGCCGACCGGGCCAGGAACCCGGTCGCCAACTCGAGAGGCAATAGGATCAGGACCGCCATCCAGTTGAAGAAGTCGTGCACGGTAGCCCCCGCAAACGCTCTCTGGAACTCCTCGCGGCGAGTCACGTGAGCCAGAGAGACCAGGGTGTTGGTCACCGAGGTACCGATGTTCGCCCCCATGACCATGGGAATGGCCCCTTCGATGGTCAGAGCCCCTGCGGCCACGAGGGCCACGATCATCGAAGTGGTCGTCGACGAGCTCTGCACCAGAGTCGTAGCGAGCAGCCCGACGAAGAGTCCGACAAAGGGGTTGGAAGTGCGCTCGATCAACGCCTCGGCAAAGCCCTTGCCGAAGAGTTTGAAGGACAGACCCATCATGTCCAGGCCGACAAAGAACCCGAACATCAAGGTTGCCAGCAGGAAGAGCCGAAGAACGATCGTCCAACGACGAGCTTCCGCCAGGGCGCTCATGGCTCTTCTAGCGCTGCCGGCACCAAAGGTCACGAAGCAGCTTCCCGAGGCGACACCGGTGGCAGGCAGATGTCAGCGGCA
The DNA here is from genome assembly GCA_030610025.1 of Acidobacteriota bacterium. GTDB lineage: Bacteria > Acidobacteriota > Thermoanaerobaculia > Multivoradales > JAHEKO01 > JAUVRX01. The sequence continues at coordinate 8,146 of JAUWSP010000013.1, forward strand.
GTAACATGGAGATCTCGATCGACTCGACTGCCCATGTGAATCCACAGGCGTACGGGAATTGTAGTACCAACCGCGCCCCTGCGCGATACGGGTCAGTGCGTTCTCGAAGATGTTGGCTGTGCCACGGCTCGACCACTGACCTGCGGTAACTGATAGCCGAGAGTCCGAACCGGCCAAAAGTTGACCTCGGCGGTGGATTCCTGTCACACGGTTGTCACAGATCTCGTCTACAGTGACTTCAGGAATCGGGCACCGGGCATCACTGATTTCGAAGTGAGCCGCGGCGGCACCTGGTTCTTCGAAGATTCCGCACCCACTTCAAGTCAACACCAAGGAGAAATGACCATGAACAAAACCTGGGCTTTGGTCGTCTTGATCGCTGTGGTCGCATGCGGCCCCAGGAACCAGGATGGAGGTAGCGGTGGACGAACTGTGATCCAGAACAAGGGCTCCGACACCCTCGTCAACGTGGCCCAGGCCTGGGCAGAGCAGTACAAGGAGATCAACCCCAACGTGGCGGTAGCGGTGACGGGCGGCGGTTCAGGCACGGGCATCTCGGCCATGATCAACGGCACCGTGGACATCGCCAACGCCAGCCGCAAGATGAAAGACAAGGAGATCGAGCTGGCACAAAGCCATGGCATCGAGCCGGTGAAGTGGACCGTCGGATACGACGCACTCGCCGTCTTCGTCCACCCCGACAATCCTGCCGACAGCTTTGCCCTCGAGCAGCTGGCTGAAATCTATGGCGAAGGTGGCGAGGTCGACACCTGGGACCAGCTGGAGATCGAGATTCCCGGCTGCGACAGCAACGAGATCGTGCGAGTCAGCCGCCAGAACAACTCGGGAACCTATGTCTATTTCAAGGAAACGGTCCTCGGAAAAAGGCGCGACTACAAGCTCGGATCTCGAGATATGCATGGATCGAAAGACGTTGTCGACCTGGTTCACAACACCCCCTGCGCAATCGGCTATAGCGGTCTGGCCTATGCCACCCACGAGGTCAAGATGCCTTGCATCGAAGCCAATGCGGGCGAGTGCATTGCGCCCTCGGTCGAAACTGCCATCGACCGCACCTACCCGATAGCTCGACCACTGTTCATGTACACGGCGGGTCAACCCACAGGGGCAATCAAGGACTACCTGGACTGGATCCTGAGCGACGAGGGCCAGTGCATCATCCAGAGCAAGGGCTACGCACCCGTTCAACCGGCCGATTGCGGCTGAGGTGACCCGAATGAGTTACTACGAAGAGCGGATGGAGCAAGATCTCTCGACCCTCCGGAACAGGGTGTCAGCAGTAGCCGCCCGCATCCAGGAGGCGCTCCGAAACTCCGTACATGCGGCTCTCACAGGAGATCGTGTGCTGGCCAACAAGGTAATCCTGGGCGATCTGGCGATCAATCGGGAGATCCGGGATATCGACCGGATCTGCCATGCCTTCGTCGCCCGGCACCTGCCGAGTGCCGGACATCTACGGTTCGTCTCATCCGTACTCCGTCTCAACGTCGAATTGGAGAGGGTCGGGGACTACGCCGTGGCCATCGCCCGAGAGATGCTCCAGCTCTCCACACCTCCCTCCGGATCCATCGCCAGTGACATCGAGTTGATCGCCAATCAGTCCGGCCGAGTCCTCGAAGAGGCGATCCATGCATTCAATGAGGGCAATCCAGACCTGGCTCGCGGTGCCAAGGCGATGGCACCCCAGGTGGACGCCACCTTTCGCAAGATCTTCGAGGACCTGCTGTTGGAAGGCGAGAGCAAGGCCCGCCCCATCAAGGATCTCTTCGCTCTTCTGGTAATCCTCAACCGGCTGGGGCGGGTGAGCGATCAGGCCAAGAACATCTGTGAGGACACCATCTTCGCTGCTACCGGCGAGACCAAAGCCGCGAAGGTCTACCGAATCCTCTTCATCGACAGGAAGAACAGCTCTCTCAGCCAGTTGGCCGAAGCCTATGCCCGCAAGGCCTTTCCCGACAGCGGTGAGTACACCAGCGCCGGCTGGAGTCCGGCGTCTCAGGTCGACCCCACTCTGGAGGTCTTTCTCGAGAAGAACAGTCTCGACGGAGCTGAACGACGACCGAAACCGTTGGACCTGACCGTCGATGAGCTGGGCCGCTATCACGTGATTGTCAGCCTCGAAGGAGATGCCCTGCCTCACCTGCCCGCGGTCCCGTTCCATACCCTGCTGCTCGATTGGGACGTGGGAGCCATCCCCGAAGGGCTCGACACAGAGCGGACCACCGCTCTCCTGGAAGAGTCCTACAAGAACTTGACCTTCGAGATTCGAGAGCTCATGGAGGCACTTCGAGGGGGCGGAGCTTCTTGAAGTGAGCCGAGTGACGCCAGCATCCATCCCTGACACCCAGGTCATGGACCGCCGCAACCTCGACTGGTATGTCGACAAGGCGGTTCAAGTCCTGGTCTTCGTCGGAGGCGTCTCGGCCATTCTGTTCATCATCGGCATCTTCGTCTTCATCACCAAGGAGGGTTTCGGCTTCCTGACCACGACTTTCGATGCTCAGGAGTTCTTCACCTCTCCGAGGTGGCGTCCGACCTCTGAACACAATCCCACCTACGGCGCCCTGGCTCTCATCGTGGGTACGGCGAGCGTCACCGGTCTGGCGATGCTGGTGGCGGTTCCTTTTTCCCTGGGAGCAGCGATCTACATCGGCGAATTCGCCACCGGCAAGACCCGTGAGGCCCTCAAGGTTCTGGTCGAGCTGCTGGCCGCGATACCGTCGGTCGTCTGGGGCTTCATCGGCCTCAGCATGATGAATCCCCTGATCATCAAGCTATTCAATGTCCCGGTAGGCCTCAACGTGCTCAATGCCGGAGTGATCCTGGGCCTCATGGCGGCGCCCATCATGACCACGATCGCCGAAGACTCCCTGAAGGCCGTGCCGGATGGATACCGGGAGGCGGCGGAGGCGCTCGGTGCCACCCGTTGGCAGGTGATCTTCAAGGTCGTCCTGCCGGCCGCCAAGAACGGCCTGGTGGCCGCTGTGCTTCTGGGGGTCGGAAGAGGGTTCGGCGAGACCATGGCCGTGCTGATGGCCAGCGGTCACTCCATCAACCTGCCGACCAGCATCTTCGACTCGGTGAGAGCCTTGACCGCGACAATCGCCGCCGAACTGGGTGAGACGGCGGTGGGGTCGGATCATTACCGAGCCCTCTTCACGCTCGGGATCTTCCTGTTTCTCATCACCTTCCTGATCAACCTCACCGCCGATCTGGTGGTGCGGGGCATCCGCAAGAAGTAGTCGCCATGTTCGAAGCGAGTGACCTGAACATCCACAATCAAAGGGCAGAGAAGCTCTGGCGTCTTCTCTTCCTGATGATGACCCTCCTGCTCATCTTGCCAGTGCTGATCATCCTCGGTGTCCTGATCCACAAAGGCGGACCGATGATCAGCATCGATTTCCTGTTTACCGAGCCCAAGGACGGCATGACGGCAGGAGGGATCTTCCCCGCTCTCGTTGGCACGGTCTGGCTCGTAGCCGTCGCCCTGCTGGCGTCGGTGCCTGTCGGTGTGGCAGCCGCCCTCTACCTGAGCGAGTACGCACCGGACAACTGGCTGACCCGTGCCATCAATCTGGCGATCATCAACCTGGCCGGGGTGCCGTCGATCGTGCATGCGCTGTTCGGGGTCGGAGCCTTCGTGCTGTTCTTTCGTTTCGGGACCAGCATTCTGGCTGCCAGCCTCACTCTGGCAGTCATGACCCTTCCCGTGGTTATCGTCGCTACCCGGGAATCGCTTCAGGCGGTCCCACAGGCCTTTCGAGAAGCCTGCTGGAACATGGGTGCCACGCGCTGGCAGACGATTCGAAAGGTCGTCCTACCCAACTCGGTCAGCGGTATCTTGACCGGCATCATCCTCGAGGTCTCTCGCACCGCCGGGGAGACTGCGCCCATCATGTTTACCGGCGCCGCCTTCTTCCTGCCCTTTCTGCCGCAAAGCGTCTTCGACCAGACCATGGCGATGTCGCTGCATCTGTTCGTCATCTCTACGCAGGTACCCGGAGTTCCCGAAGCGCTGCCTTTCGGTGTGGCCCTCGTGCTGATCACCATGGTGCTGGTCATGAATGCCGTCTCCATTGCGTTCCGAATGGTCCTCAGGAGCAAGAAGAAATGGTAGAGGCGGATCGATCCTCGGCTGCCGAGACCGACGAGGTGGTGTCCACAGCACCCGTCAAGGTCGACGTCAGGAATTTGACGATCTCCTACAGCGGCAAGACTGCCCTTCGCGACGTGACGCTAGACATCCGCCAGAACGAGATCTTCGGCATCATCGGTCCGGCCAATAGCGGCAAGACCTCCTTTCTTCGGGCCCTGAATCGGATGGACCTCTTCATACCAGGCATGAAGGTCGACGGCAGCATCGTCCTCGACGGTAGAGAGGTTCGGAAGTGGCGCAACGTCTATGCCCTGCGGCGACGAATCGGAGTGGTCTTCCCATTGCCCGTCGGCCTGCCCATGAGCGTTTACGACAATGTCGCCCTGGCACCGAGGCTGGCCGGGATCAAGAAGCGGGCCAGACTCGACCCCATCGTGGAGAGGTGCCTGCAGCGAGCTGCACTCTGGGACGAGGTCAAGGATCGCCTCGATTCACTCGGCAGCCTTCTCTCTGGTGGCCAGCAGCAGCGTCTGACGATCGCTCGAGCCCTCTCTCAGGAACCTGATCTCCTGCTGCTCGACGAGTTCTCCATCGCGGTCGATCCAGTGACCACGATGCGGATCGAGGAGGTGCTCAAAGAGCTGAAGCAGGAGCTCACCATCGTATTAGTGACCAACCTCGTGCAGCAGGCCAGGCGGCTGGCCGATCGGACCGCCTTCTTTCTCACCGGCGAGCTGGTCGAAGTCGCGGCGACGAGTGCTCTCTTCAGTGGCGAGGTCAACGACGAACGCACGCGAGCCTACGTGGAGGGTCGTTTTGGCTAGCCAAGACGTCGCCTACGCGATCGAAACGGAGGCGCTGAACCTCTGGTACGGCACTTTTCAGGCGCTGTTCGACATCAACCTGCAGATCAAGCAAGGTCGAATCACTTCCATGATCGGCCCTTCGGGCTGCGGCAAGACCACCTTCCTGAGAAGCGTCAATCGCATCAACGAACGGCTGGGCTACGTCCGCACCACCGGCAGCATCGAGGTGCTGGGACACGACATCTACGGCCCCGACGTCGAGCTCGTCCAGATTCGCAAGCAGGTGGGCATGGTCTTCCAGAGGCCGAACCCCCTGCCCCTGTCGATCCGTAAGAACGTGATCTTCGGCTACCGACTACACGAAGGCCCACACCGGCTCGGCAAAGCGCAGCGTGACGAAATCGTCGAGGGCGCCCTGCGCCAGGTGTTGCTCTGGGACGAGGTCAAGGACCGGTTGAATCGACCCGCCATCGAGCTTTCTCTCGAGGAACAGCAGAAGCTCTGCATCGCGCGTCTTCTACCCGTAAAGCCGGCGGTCTTGCTGATGGACGAACCCTGCTCTGCCCTGGACCCGAAGGGAACCGAAGCCGTCGAGGAGATGATCTGGGAGCTGAGGGGCCGGTACACGATCCTCATCGTCACCCACAACATGGCCCAGGCCCGGCGCGCCAGTGAAGAGTGCATCTTCATGCTGCTCGGCAAGGTCATCGAGCACACGCCTACCGGGGAGCTCTTCGTGACTCCCCAGAACAGAGAGACCGCCGACTACATCGAGGGGCGCTACGGCTAGGTTCTTGCCTGAGAAGGATCTCGCTGCAGCCGGACCCAAACCCTCGTAGGCTCTGAGCACAGGGGCCGTTCTTCGCCCCCTCGAAACCCTCGTTGTAGACTCCTCCTTTGAGAGTGGGGGGAGGACAGGAGGAAGAACCATGGGTCAAGCCAAACTCACCGACATTTCTGGAATTGGTCCACACACTGCCCAGGTACTGGTCGACAACGGTATCGACACCGTGGACGCGTTGGCCTCTCTTCCGGCTGAGAAGCTGGCCTCGATGCCGGGATTCGGCGCGGCGAGGGCAGCAGCAGTTGGCCAGGCAATCGCTCGACTGAAGCAGCCTTCGCCTGGCGTCGAGGAGACGACCACCAAGTCGAAGAAGAAGGAAAAGAAAAGGAGCAAGAAGAAAGGCAGCAAATCCAAAGAGGGCAAGAAAGACAAGAAGAAGGGCAAGGACAAGAGCGACAAGAAGAAGAGAAAGAAGGAAAAGAAGCAAGGCAAGAAGGGTAAGGGCAAGAAACGCAAATAGCCTTCGGGACCCTGCCATGAACCCGAAATCGGTGAGCTATCCGCTCGAATCGCAGATCCGGGGTCGAGAGGTCCTGAAGTCCGCCTCAGAGCGGTTTCCCGGTCGTCTGGAGACCCACCCCGAGCGGCGTAGCACCTATCTGGACACCTTCGATTGGCGGCTCTATCAA
>JAUWSP010000275.1 GCA_030610025.1 Acidobacteriota bacterium
TGTGCCGGCCGACGACCGTGCTGGAGCTATTGGTGAGAGGCCGGGAGCGAGTCGAAGAACTCCATGATCGCCTGGCCGGCCTCTTTCGGCCACAGTTGGGGATAGAACTCGCCGTGACGGTTCGTGTCCTCGGTGTGAGGGCACCAGACTACGGGGTTGGCGGCGTCTGGTGGGCCGTAGCACTCGCAGTTCAAGGCCTGCGGTGAGCAGGGGCGTGCCGGTGGCTCGAGGCCGTTCTGAGCGAGGGCCGAATCCCGGGCGTGCAGGCCTCGCGATACGGGCACCAGGTCGTCGTGAGGGTTGTGCAGGATCATGGCCGCAGCGGGGCCGCTGCACGGGGAGTCTGCGATTCGGCCCGCCACGGTGCCGACTCCACGGATCACCGACCCGCGGGCACAGCCGAGGCTGTTGGCAAAGCTCGCGCCCAGCGAGTGGCCGACGACGAAGACCTGGTCGAGATCGAGGCAGTAGGTCTCACCGAGCTCCTCGAGAAGCGAGTCGAAAAGCTCGTAGTCCCGCAGCTTGTCCCCGGACTCACCCCTCTCGTACCAGCTGAACTTGCCATCCGCCGCGACCAGCGCGGCTGGATCGACAAAAAGCGTCGGCTTCAGGGAGTGAGCCTCCAGGCCAAAGTAGGCTCGCACTTTGACATTCGGGGTAGTGCGACCGTGAAAGCCGAAAACCAATCGGTGGGGAGACTCGTTCTCGTAGCCTTCGGGAACAGCCAGAATGAACTCTCGAGTGCGACCGCCAACTTGAAGGGTCGCAGGAGCTGTGGTTGGCACTGGGCGTCCGCAACCTGCGGACGGGTGACCGGATTCCCCAGCGCTGACCCCCGGCACCACGAACAGAGCCAGCATCAGGGCGGGCACGAGGGAGGCCCTTCGAGCAGGCTGCCCCATGGTCAGGGATTCTTGATTCGGCTCAGTGCTTCACCGAACCCGTCGAGGTCGAACTCGATCGTCTCCGCACCCTGTCCTCTTGGGACGGTCAGCACCATGGTGGCTCCCTTTTGCATTCGCCGCGCCAGGGAGTAGGTGATGTCGTCCGGGGAAAGGACCAGGTCGTCACCCGAACCGGCTTGCAGGACCGATGCGAGACCACCCGTGACGTACTCTCCATCGATGGCAAACGCCACCTCGCCGGACGGTGTGAAGGGACCACCCTCGACGAGTATCTCCGGGGACTCGTCCATTCCTCGTTTCACTCTCAGGATCGTTGGTACCGAGCCGCCACGGCCATACTGGTAGGCGCTATCGCAAGATCCGGATTCACAAAAGACCTTCCATGCGCCGAAAGAGTACTCACCTGATTCGTCGGCCTCGGCCTGTGCAGCCGAGGTCGTGCACAGGAGGGCAACTGCCATCACTGCGATCGAGATTGCACCTCTATGAATGCTCGTTGCGGGTCTCTTCATCATCCTGCCGATCTTTTTGCCATGGGCCCAGGTCGTCGACTCGAGCGATCCTGGAGTCGAGGCTGAGAGTGTACCTCGGGGTGCCACCTCGGCCCGCTGGTCCAAGAGACCTACCATGCCTTGTGCTGAAGACAGAAAGGGCCGGGCGTAAAGCCCGGCCCTCGATGCGCGTCAAGTGGAGTCTTGTCTCCTACTTCTTGGTGGGGCGGACGTTGGTCAGCTGGACGGGTTGTGACGAGAAGTTGGTGATCTCGACGTGGTCCTCGGATTCGTTCCATAACAACTCGGTGCCCACTGATGCGACGCCTTCACCGTTGCCCGAGGAGTCGAGCTTCAGGACGATGAGGGAGACATCGAAGTCCTGGGCCTGGCCCCCCCGGTAGACCTCGGAGAAGGTCACCGGCCGGTCGAGGGCGAGAATAACCTGTCGTTGGCCATTGACTTCGAGCTCTCGCGCATAGCGGATGGGCCAACCCTGTTCGCCCATGAGAAACAGAAAGCCCGCCTTGCCCAGCTTCCTCAGCGTGGTCGACACCCCTCGGGTGGAGCGGTTGCGTGGATTTCCGGTGGCCTCTTTGATTGCATCTACGACCTTCTCGCGATCCTCGTCGCTCGTCCAGCCATAGATGTTCATGGTCAGGATCGACGAGTTCTGCTGGCCGGGGCTGTCCATGACCATGACGTTGGCGGTGTAGCTCTCGATGATCGGTACCTTCTTCTTGGCCTGCGCCGGAGCGGGGCCAAGCAAGAGTGCGACCATCAGTACGGCGACCAGTACTGCGGCAACGCCACGGACAGGGTTTCTCGATGAATCAGTCATCTGGTTCTCCTCAGGCTTGTATGGAAATCAGCAGGGGTTTGCTGGTTTCTGGCATTCCGACTCGACTACCCTAACTCTACGAGACGAAACCGGCAAGAGTTGCGGTCATCCTCATCGGACTTTTCCCGCCTGCTTCGCTCGCGGCGTAGTCAGAAGGTCGACGGCCTCTTTAGCGCCGTCCCGTAGAGGTGTCAGCACCAGGTCGGCCCCGGCGGCCTCGAGCGCTTCGGCATCGGCTGCGTCCTCCGCTCGGAGGGCCACATCGCCCCTGTAACCGTGCGAGCGCAGCGCCGAGAGAAAAGCCAGGTTCACCTCCCGTTCGGGAGCAGTGCTGATGATCCACCTGGCGCGCTGTAGCGGTAGGTGCGCCAGCAACTCTGGGTCGTGCGCGTCACCGTAGCGGATGTTCAGGCCGTCCTTCCGCCCAGCAGCGACGACGTACGGGTCAAAGTCGACGCAGAGCAGGTCCTGCCCGCGGTCTCGAAGGCGCCGCGCGATCTCTCCGCCGTAGCGCCCGAGCCCGAAGAGGATCACGTCAGGCGACTGCAAGGCGCCTGTGTCGTCTGCCGTCTCTTCCGGGTGGGGAATCTGGCGCTCGAACCTCGTCAGCCACTTTCCCAAGTGTTCGTACAAGGGATGAGCATAGAGAGTGAGGTAGGTGGAAAGCGCGATCGTGATGATTCCCACGAGGGTGATGACGGAGGTCGTCGCGGCATCGATGTGACCCAGACCGAAGCCGAGCGCAGCCAGAATGAGTGAGAACTCACTGATTTGCGCCAGCGACAGCCCCGTCAGGAATCCGGTCCTCGAGCGATAGCCAAACGCTCCGAGGATCACCATGATGATCAGCGGCTTGCCCAGGAGAACGGACAGGGAGAGAACCAGGGCCACCCCCACCTGCGCCCCGAGGAGTCCGAGATCGAGACCCGCGCCCAGGTCGATGAAGAAGAAGAGAAGCAGGAAGTCTCGCAGGCTCACCAGACGCGCGCCCAGGGCTTCGCGGTAGGGGGTCGATGCCAGGGATACGCCCGCCAGGAAGGCGCCGACCTCCTTGCTGAAGTCCATGGCCTCGGCGCCCGCCGCCAACGCCACTGCCCAGGCGATGCCAAAGAGAACGAGCAGCTCCTGCGACGCTGCAAGCCGATGGAGAAGCCGCGGCAGCAGGTAGCGCATGGCGATGCCGAGCGCGGTGAGAAACGCGGCCGTCTTCGCGAGGATCGCTGCCGTGCCCTCCCATGGTCCGGTCGCCTCGCTTCCCGCGCCGAAGGCCGTCAGCGTGAGCAGGAGCACAATGACCACGATGTCCTGGACGATGAGAATTCCCACCGCGGTACGCCCGTGAAGAGCATCGATCTCGCGCTTGTCCGACAGCAGCTTGACGACGATGATGGTGCTCGAGAAGGCCAGCGCCGCGGCGACGTAGAGCGCGGCCACGGATCCCATCCCGAAGGCCCTGGCGGTGAGATATCCAACGACCGAGCTGAACGCCATCTGGCCAAGCCCCGTCACGACTGCCAGGGGACCGAGGGTGCGAATGAGACGGAGGTCGAGCTTCAGGCCAACGACGAACAACAACAGCGCGATGCCGATCTTGGCCAGCAGGTCGATCTGATCCGCGGCGGTTACCCAGCCGAGAACGGCGGGACCTTCGAGGATGCCTACGAGGATGAAGGCGATGATCAGGGGCTGGCGAAGCCAGAGCGCGAGCGCCCCGATCAGCGCCGCTGCCAGCAAGAGGGCGGCGACTTCGGCAAATGCGCTCTCGAACACGATTCCTCCGGCCAGTTACATGGTAACCGGCGTGACGGAGCCGTGCATCGACAGAAGGACCGGATCGCCTCGACCGCGTTCTGGAAGACCTGTCGATCTCGCCTGCTCAGGGTGTTTCTGAGGCTCCGAGCACGTTCCTTGTGTCAAGCCACCTTGGACTCGGAGAGCCACCTGGCACAGTGTGGATGAGCTACCTTCTCGCCCACGGAGACCCTTGTTTCGTGACTGCCAAAGATAAGGCAGCAGACTGCGCAGAATTCCGAAGCTCTGATGTCGGGCACCGCAATTGGGATGGTCTGACTGACTTTCCTTCTGGCCGGCATCGATTCATCTCCTCTGTGGAGTACTGCTGTGTCTATCGGGAGAGAGCCTAGCGAGCCTGGTATACTTGAATCAAGACAGAACAATCGAAGTGTTCGTTCGTTTTTTCCGAATCAACGATGCCGATCGAATTCCTGAACTTCCAGCACCTCTACTACTTCTGGATGGTGGCCAAAGAGGGGGGGATCTCGCACGCCAGCGAAGTCCTGGACCTCTCGCCGTCGACCATCAGCGCGCAGATCAGCCAACTGGAGAAGTCTCTCCAGGTGAAGCTATTCCGCAAGGTTGGACGGAATATCCGCTTGACCGAAGTCGGCCAGATCGCCTTTCGCTACGCCGAACAGATCTTCGGGCTCGGCCGTGAGCTGACCCACGCCCTCAA
>JAUWSP010000586.1 GCA_030610025.1 Acidobacteriota bacterium
AGGAGGTCGACTCGCTGGTCGGCTCGATCCGCACCCGCTCCCTGGTCGCTCGCCCCACGAATGTCGATCAGTGCCGTGAGACACTGGCCTACTCCCAGCAACATGGGCTGAAGATCTGCCCGCGGGGTGCAGGGCGCAGCTACGGCGACGAGGCCCTACTCGACAGCCAGGTCCTGCTCGACGTCAGCGCCATGAACCGGATCCTCGACTTCGACGAGGAGAAGGCACAGATCACGGTCGAAGCCGGCACTCGACTGCTCGACATCTACGAGCAGGTCCACTACCGACTGTTGACGCTCCCCTCGAGCCCGACGGAGTCCCATTCCACCGTTTCCGGTGCGATCTGTGCCAACGTCAACGGCAAGGATGCCTGGAAACAAGGCAGCTTCGCCCATCAAGTGGTCCGGCTCTCGCTACTGACAGCTGACGGTGAGACGATCGAGATCGACCCGTCGCACGAGCTCTTCAACGCTGTGGTCAGCGGCATCGGGCTGACCGGCATCATCCTGGATGCCACTCTCCAGCTCAAGCCGATTCCATCGCCCTACCTCGAGGTCCACCGGTACCCGGTGCCCGATGTCGACGCACTCCTCGAGACGATGGCCGAGGTCGAAGACTCCTACGATCTGGCTGTGGTCTGGATGGACGCCTACGCCCGTGGGGAGAAAACGGGACGCTCCGTGATCCACGCCGCAAAGTGGATCGAACACGACGCCACGCAAGCCGAGCGCAAGGCGTACCTCGACGCCGGCTACGAGCGGCTCGACAAGCACCGCCGACTGGGGCTCGGGCTCCACGAGGCCTTCGGCCCCTTGCTGTCGCTCATGCTCTACGCCCAGAAACCCATGCTGCATGTGTTCAACCGGCTGTACTACGCGATGAGCCAATTCGCTTCCCGAACCGGTCGTTCCACGAACACCGAGCTCTTTCTGAGGTTCAGCTTCGAGGCCAGCTTCACGGTGCCTCCCGCCCATCTGGTCTGTGGGGCACGCGGCTACACCGTCCAGCTCACCTTCCCGAGAGCGCAAGCACGCGAAGCCATCGTCGAGCTGATGGAGATCTGCCAGTCGTCGCCTTCCCCGCCGGTCACGACCATCCTGCGGGCCCACAAATCGGACGACGGTCTGCTGTCGTTCTCTGAGGACGGCTACAGTCTCAACTTCGAGTTCCACCCGAAGAAGTACAACGAAGCCGAGAGCCGCAAGGCCATCGATCGCATCATCGACGTGACAGCGAAGCGCGGCGGCAAGATTCACCTGGCCAAGGACCAGGTCATGAGACCCGATCAGTTCTGCCGCATCTACCCTCGCCATGGAGAGCTCCTGGAGATCAAGAAGCAACTCGACCCGGAGGGTGTGTTCACCTCCGACCTGGCACGGCGCGTCGGTCTCACTCCGTCCTGATCGCAGAAGGGTACAAGTAGGCACGCCTCCCAGAGCGGGCATATAGCTGCATATAAACGCGAGTCCTTCGTACGGAGGAGAAGCTCATGAGATACCACTGTCACTTGAAGGTCAGCCTTCGTTTGTTCCTGGTGTTGCTGATCGCTGGCATCCTGGTCACGCCCTTGGTGGCCGCCGCCGAGATCACGACACCCGAGGAGTTCTTCGGATTTCAAATGGGCGCCGACAGGAAGATGGCTCGCTGGGACAAGATCGTCGAATACTTCGAGCTTCTCGAGACCCAGAGCGACAGGATCCAGGTCACCGATCTGGGGCCCTCGACCGAGGGCAATCCCTACCTGTTGGTGATCATCTCGTCACCAGAGAACATGGCAAACCTCGAGCGACTGCGGGAAGTCAGTCGCTCGCTCGCTGACCCGAGAGGCATCCCAGAGGACGAAATCCGGCAGCTTGTCGCTGAAGGCAAGGCTGTGGTCAGCCAGTCGTATGGCCTCCACGCCACCGAAGTCGCAGGTACTCAGACCACCCCTGAGCTGGCCTACGAATTCCTCACCCGAGACGACGAAGAGACTCTGAGGATCCTCGACAACACGATCCTGCTGCTGTTCCCTTGCTTCAACCCCGATGGCCAGATTATGGTCACCGACTGGTACCGCAAGACCTTGGGAACGGAGTACGAAGGGGTGAGCCTGCCCTGGCTGTACCACAAGTACGTCGGGCACGATAACAACCGGGACGGGGACTTCCTCAACATGATCGAGGCCGTCTATACCGCCAAGATCCTGTATCGGGATTGGAAGCCCCAGGCCTATGTCGACCACCACCAGATGGGCAGCTATGGCGCCCGGTTCTATGTGCCGCCCTACAGCGAGCCCATTCGACCCTACGCCGACCCCCTGATGTGGCGCGAGCTCTCCTGGTACGGCGCTCACATTGCCTACAAGCTGGAGGAGAAGGACCTTCCTGGCGTGCTCAACGCCGGGCAGTATCCTGGCTGGGGCCACTTCGGTTGGCACTGGATCACCCCATTCCACAACATCGCCGGAATGCTCACCGAGGCGGCGAGCGCCAGCTTGGCAACGCCGCTCTACGTCCATCCCGGACAGCTTCGGGGAGGCGCACGACAGTTTCCGGACTACGAACCGCAGTCGACGATTCC
>JAUWSP010000178.1 GCA_030610025.1 Acidobacteriota bacterium
AACCTGACTCTCCCAGAGAGCTTCCTCCTACCGTGGTCGTAGCCGAGGTGCGCCGGCCTCACGGCTTGCGTGGGGAAGTAGTGCTGAGCCTGCTCAGCGACGTTCCGCAGCGGTTCGAGAGTGGGAGCGAGCTCGAGCTGGTGTATCCGGACGGTGAGCGCGAAGCCGTCGTTATCACCTGCTCTCGGCGGCAGAAGGACTCGGTGGTGGTAGCGTTCGCAGGCTCAGAGGATCGAGAGGCCGCGGAGGGCTTCAGGGGGGCGAGGTTGGAGGTCTCGAGGGACAGTGTCCCTCCTTCGCCCGAGGGCAGCTACTACTACTACGAGCTTTTGAGCTGCGCCTGTCACGATGGGAAGCACGGCCCCCTGGGCAGGGTCGTGGAGATCTTGGAAGATGGGGGAGGGTTGATCCTGAAAATCGACGACGGAGAAAGGGAGCTGATGATTCCTTTTGTCCGTGCCTACTTGAAAGGGGTGGATACCGAGGCCGGTACCATCGAGTTCGATCTTCCCGAAGGTCTGGTAGAGACATGCGCATCTCGGTCATAACCATCTTTCCTGAGCTCTTCAGGGAGTTTCTTTCGACCAGCCTGATCGGGCGGGCCATCGAGAGCGAAGCCCTGGAGGTCTCGGTGCACAATTTGCGAGACTTCACCGAAGACAAGCACCAGAGCGTCGACGACGAGCCCTACGGTGGCGGTGGCGGCATGGTGATGATGGCTCCTCCCTGGATCGGCGCCGTCAGGGCTCTGAGAACCGACGTGCCCTCGAGATGTGTCCTGATGTCGCCGCAAGGCCGACGGTTGACCGACGCCAGGGTGCAGGAGCTCGCTGCCGGGAACGAGCATCTGATCCTGCTTTGTGGGCGCTACGAAGGCATCGATGAGCGGGTCCAACTGACTGTCGTGGATGAGGAGATCTCCGTCGGCGACTTCGTGCTCTCGGGCGGCGAGCTACCCGCGATGGTGTTGATTGAAGCGCTTTCTCGGGAGGTTCCGGGTGTCGTGGGGCAGCCGGAATGTGTCGAGCAGGACAGCTTCAGGCAGGGATTGCTGGATTTTCCCCACTATACGCGGCCCCAGGTCGTCGAGGGACTCCAGGTCCCGAGTGTCCTGGTGTCTGGCGACCACGCCGCGATTCGGGCTTGGAGAGGACGTCAGGCAATCCGAGCTACTGTCGGAAAAAGACCGGATTTGCTGGTCCAGGCAGCGCTCTCTGAAGAGCAACTCGAGTGGCTCGCAGAGATCGAGCGTGAGGGCTCGGAGTACCAAACTGCTGCAAAGGACCTTGTCACAAGGGCCGAGGACAAAGATAATACAAAGTCACCTCGAGAATAAGTGACTTTCTGATAGGTGGAGAGGTTTCAAATAGCTATGAATACGCTACAAGAAGTCGAGAAAGAGTACCTCAGGTCGGATCTTCCCGAGTTTCGTGCTGGTGACACCCTGCGTGTGCATGTAAAGGTCTCCGAGGGGGACAAACAGCGCATTCAGATATATCAGGGAGTGGTTATCGCGCGTCGGGGAACCGGAACGGGTGAGTCCTTCACTGTGCGTAAGATGTCGGGAGGAATCGGGGTCGAGCGCGTGTTTCCGATCAACTCGCCAATCCTCGACAAAATCGAGGTGATACGGCGAGGTCGGGTGCGGCGGGCCAAGCTCTACTATCTGCGTGGATTGCGAGGCAAAGCGGCGCGGATCGAAGAGCGGCGAGAGGACAGGCCGCAGAAGAAGGCTACCCAGAACGCTTCGTAGGCACTGCCGCCGGCCCGAGGGTGGAAAGTTTGGCGTCGCTGCAACAGCTCGTTTCCGAGGCGTATCGATTACGTCTGTTGAGTGGTGTCGACGAGCAGCTGCGACTGGCGGGGTATGAGAGAGTGGCAGGAGTGGACGAGGCTGGCCGCGGCTGTCTCGCCGGTCCTGTTGTCGCGGCTGCCGTGATCCTGGAGTCGGGGCACGCGCTGCCCGGTGTGGACGACAGCAAGAATCTGAGCCCTGCGGTGAGAGAGAGACTGGCAGCGGCCATCAAGGAGTCGGCGCTAACCTGGTCGATAAAATCGGTATCGCCCGCTGTGATTGATTGCACCAACATCCTCGATGCCACGCGTCGGGCGATGATGGAGTGTCTGGAGGATTTGCGTCCCCGACCCGATTGCGCGGTTGTGGACGCGGTTCGACTCTCTTCGCTGGGTTATCCATCTCTTGGACTCGTTAGAGCGGATGCCGTCAGCTATACCGTGGCCAGTGCCTCGATCCTCGCCAAGGTCGAACGGGATCGGCTGATGCGGGAGCTGGACGAGGACTACCCCCAGTACGGATTCGCCCGTCACAAAGGCTACGGCGCAGCCGAGCATCGTAGGGCCCTGGCCGAGTACGGACCCTCTCCCGAGCACAGATTGACCTTCAGATCGGTGCTGCCCAGGACTGATGAGGCAGGCAACTGATGGCGGCGAGTCGTCAAAAGCTGATCAGCAATGCCGAACGGCTGGTAGGTCGTGGCAAGCTGCAGGCTGCCATCAACCTGTACCGCAAGCTACTGCGGGAAAACCCCGGCGACACGAGCACCTTGAATCGCGTTGGCGATCTCTACGCGCGCCTCGATCAGGTGGACGAGGCGATCGATCTGTTCAGTCAAGCTGCAGATCATTTCACGCAAGAGGGTTTCTTCCTCAAGGGAATCGCGATCTACAAGAAGATCATTCGCCTGGACCCAGCCCGTATCGAGTCGGGCGCCAGGCTGGCGGGTCTTCAACGTCGCCAGGGCCTGGTCACCGACGCCCGGGTTCAGTATCAGTCCGTGGCGAAACAGTACCTGCAAGGCAGTGACACCGAATCGGCGATTCGAATCTACAAAGAGCTCGTCGACCTGGAACCGACCGACCCGTCCCACCGATTGCACCTGGCGGAATTGCACCAGGAGCACGATCAGCTGCCGGAAGCGATGGGCCAGTTCAGGGAGATCGCAGGCCTGATGCTCTCTCATGGACGCATTGAAGAGGCGACTCAGGTCTGCTTGAAGGCCCTCGACGTAGCCCCCAAGGAGTTGAGCTTTCTCAACGGCATCTTGCAGGAGCTGCGTGCCGGCGGCCATGAGGAAGAAGCCGATCGTGTGATGGCGATTGCGCTCGAGAAGAACCCGGAAGCCAGCCTGCAAGTCGACCCGGTAGCCGTTGAGGCTCCAGTGATCGAGGCCGAGCCGGAAGTCGAGGTCCCTGAATTCGAGTTTGAGACACCTCCAACCGAGAGCGTGGACGCGAGCATTCTCGAGGATGCGCTGGAAGAGGCCCTCGCTGCGGAAGCCGCCACCATCGTCGAGGAGGCCGCGGCAGCCGAGGAATCCGTCGAGTTCGAGATCGATCTCGAAGATATCGAAGACCTCGAAGCCGAGGAGGCTCCTGGAAGAGCCGATCGGGACCGTACCGAGGCGCAGGAGGAAGCACTCGAAGAGTCGGAAAGGGCCGAACAAGAAAAGAAGGCCGAGCTTCTTGTCGAGGCGGACGTTCTAGCCAGGTACGGGATGGAGGACAAGGCGGTCGAGAGGCTGGAGGAGCTTCTCGACATGGCCGAGGAAGATGGCGAGGTGCATTGCCGGCTCATCACGTTGCACCTGGAGCTCAAGAACACCGATCGGGTCACCGAGTTGGCGAATCGACTGGCGAGCTTCGAGGCCAACAAAGAGGCGGAGAATGCTTGGGAGACAGTCCAGAGCCTGCTGATCGACGAGGGATACACGATTCATGAGCGCCTGGTCAGCCCACCCGAGTCGGAGGCAATCGAGCCGGAAGAGGTTCCGGAGCCAGAAGTGCCAACCGGGCCGGCTGTTGCAGAGGAGGATGCCAGCTGGCTCGAGGAAGTCTCTCAGGCGGTGGCCGAGACCGAAACCTCGAGCGATGAGCTCTTCGAGCAGGAAGACGAGTTCTTCGATCTGGCCATGGAGCTCGAGAAGGAGCTGGAAGACGAAGAGGAGATGGAGGGTGAGGAGCTTCTGGTGGCTCCTGAAGAACAGAGTCTCGAGGAGATCGTCGAAGGCTTCAAGAAGGGAATGGCCGAAACCCTATCGGCCGAGGACTACGACACGCACTACAACCTCGGAATCGCCTACAGGGAGATGGGGCTCATCGATGAGGCGATCGGCGAGTTTCAGCTGGCGGCAAAAGACTCCAGGTACCTCGTCGACTGCTGTTCCCTGCTGGCGACCTGTTTCCTCGAGAAGGGCTTTCCCGAGCTCGCTGTCAAGTGGTACAAGGAGGGTCTGGAATCTCCGACGATTACGGAGGATGAGACGCTGGGTCTCTGGTACGAGCTCGCAAATCTCTTCGATTCGATCGGTGAACAGGACCAGGCGCGGCAGCAGTTCGTCGAGATCTACGGCATCAACTCCAGTTATCGAGATGTCGGCAGCAGGCTCGAAGAGCTGAGCGAGAGCTAGCTCACCATCCTTCGCCGCGAGGCGGCTTCTCATGACGAGCCAACAGAAGATCTTCTGGTCGATTGTTGCCCTTGTCGTACTGCTGGTCGGTGCCTTGATGTTGTCGGGCGGAGTCGATCGGCAGCTCGCGCCGGAACTGGTGGCGGCCTGGGTTGCCCTGCAGCCGGCCGGTTCGCAGCTCGCTCAGACGGGCCGGATAGAGATTCCCGCCGGCACAGAGTTCGAGCTGCATGCTGTTCTCGAGGCGAGAGACTGGTCCGGCAAGAAGGTCTATTTCACGGAGGCGGATCGCCTCGTCATCGAGGGCGAGGAAATCCCGACCGAGCTGCTCCGTCGGTGGAGCCGAAGCCAGGCGCCCAGAATCCTCTGGTTCACGGTGGAGGGGCTCTCGCCGTTTCTTGCCGTCGAAGAGGTGGAGGGCCTCGAAGAGTTCCGATTCCGCGAAGTCTTTCGGTCGGATTGGGCCAGGGCGTGGTCCATTCCGGGGGACCTGCAGCCAAGCGCCGAGAGACAGGAGGTCCGAGACATGGTGACGGGCCTTCCGCGCTTCGGCACTCAACGCTTTCACGTGCGCATCGAGATGTATGGGCCGAAGAGCTCGATCACACCCGAGGTAAGGCTGCGCTCACCGCAGGCGACGGAGTTGCCCGACAGGGTGAAGGACTTTCCCACAGCGATCGCGTCGCTGCCAGGTGGGTTGGAGGTTCCGTCCCAGGTTTTCGGTTTGAGCCAGATCGAAGTGGCGCCAGAAGCTCTCGGGGCGGCAGCTGAAGTGCTTGCCGAGTGGACGCGCAATCGCGTGGCTTTTTCCCGATTGACGGTGCTTCGGGAGATGCTCGACCGTTCCGGCCTCACCTACGAGGATCTGGAGTGGACAGATGTCGATCTCGAGGAGGGTCCTGCGTGGAGCCCTACAGCTGTCGAGCCAGGTGACTTTCTGCGGGTCGGGGAGAGGATAGCGATCCTGGTGGCCGATCGAGGCGAGGCTGGCATCCTCGACCGCTCGGATCTGTGCTTCGACTTCATCAAGGGGGCGAGAGTCCGTCCCCTGAACGAGATCTTTGTTGGCGAAGGACTGGTGGAATGGGCACGACAGACGTCGTCTCCGAGCCCGCCTTCCGACTGACGAAGAGTTGAAGAGAAGGCGATGAGCGGTCCCTTGTTCGATCACCTCGAGCCTCCTGAGGAGAAGCGGTCGGCCTCGGCCCCCCTGGCCGATCGCATGCGTCCCAACTCTCTCGATGAGGTTGTCGGGCAGGAGGTCGTCGACGAGAGTGGGTACTTGCGGCGAGCCATGGCCGAAGACCGGCTCCCCTCGCTGATCTTGTGGGGCCCACCGGGAACGGGGAAGACGACGATTGCCCGAATCCTGGCGAAGGAGACCACCTGCCGATTTGTGCCTTTCAGCGCGGTGACCTCAGGGATCAAACAGGTCAAGGAGGTCATGGCAGAAGCGGCTCGTCGCCGCGGCTCTGAAGCCAGGCGAACGCTGCTCTTCGTCGACGAGATCCATCGCTTCAATCGAGCTCAGCAAGATGCCTTTCTCCCCTACGTGGAGAGCGGAGACATCCTGTTGATCGGCGCGACGACCGAGAACCCGTCGTTTCACGTCAATTCTTCCTTGCTTTCGCGATGTCGCCTCGTCGTTCTGCGCCCCCTGAGTGAAGCCGAGCTCGAGAGAGTCGTTGTCCAGGCTGTGGCGGATGAGGAGCGGGGCCTTGGCAGCCTGCAAATCGAGCTCGAGGACGATGCCCTGGCGACGCTCGTACAAATGGCCTCCGGGGACGCGCGCCGAGCTCTGAACCTCGTCGAGCTC
>JAUWSP010000242.1 GCA_030610025.1 Acidobacteriota bacterium
CACCCGACCATGCCCCTCCGACTCAGGAGACCCCTTGTCCGATCTGGCACCGTCGGTTCCGAGAGGTTCGTCCGGGTGGTTCGACAGGGGGCGCCGAGTCGAGCGCAGAGCAAGAGCCTTGATAGGGCACAGGAGACGGGGCGCGATGACGCGACGAGGTGGCGGCCCTCCCATTGCAGTCTGAGTAGCCGACGCCGTCCGCCTGCGAACCACCCGGACGGGCCTCCACGAGACTTCGGTTGATGTCAGGGACAAAGGAGGGGCAGACGCTTTCCTTCGGCGGTCTGGAGTGCTACTCCGGGAGCCAGGGGTTGGTCGCCGGCCAGCAGGGCCCCGGAGGCATCGACGAGTCGGAGGCTTCCGCTGCGGGCCAGGCGAGACGCCTGGACGAAGAGAATCATGCTGCGTCGGCTGGACTTGCGCTTTCCGGCCAGCTCGAAGCGGATGCGGTCGTCGATGGTGATGTCACCTTTGAAACCGTCGTCCAACTTGTAGAACCTGAGATTCACATCGATCTCCCGAATTCCCAGGTCGTAGAGGGATTCAAGGTCGCCCATGCTGGTGCTCTTGCCCCCAATGTCCGCTTGGAGGCGCAGGTAGCGCCAGTTGCGGTCGCTGGCAGAGATGACCCCATCACCATTGCTGTCGAGGGGGCCGAGGCTGTCACACGCTTTCGCAGGTTCAGGTTCAGGTTCCACCTCTGATATCGCCGAGGGCCTACTCTCGGGCGCTGGCTCGAACTCGGTCTCAGGCTCTGGTTCCGGAGTCGGCTCCTGTGCTGGAGCAATCTCAGTCGGCAAGGGAGCAGAGTCCTCAGGTCCTAAGTCTGGCTCTGGTGGGACTTCGACGGCAGGTGCGGGTCGAGACACCGTCTCGGCCGGTACCTCTGGAGGCACAACTTGCAGCTCCAGCCAGCGACGCTCGACCTCTTCTCTCAGCTCCGGGGGCAGCGTCTCGAGCAGTGCCTCCGCTTCGCCCCGAAGCTGGAGAATCTCCTCGATGATCCGCTCGACGTCCTCCGGAGGAGGCGATTCCTGGCCCTGCGCCCAGAGATTGGCCCCCTGGACCATAAGGATCGAGATGAGTGCGATAGTCAGAGCTGTTCGTAACATGAACTGTGTCCGGCCTATCTCTGGAGCTCGCCGTGCATGCCCAGGAACTGCGGGCTTGATCTCCTGCTGTACGGCGCCCCGAGTTTACCGTTTGCAAGGCATGTGCCTGGGTGGTTGGGGCCAGAGAAGGTACCGATTGGACCCACCTCGACCTCGAGGGCGACTTCTCCCGGCGCGACGTGTGGGAGATGATGGTGCCAGGTCCGACTAACGACACGAGTCGAGGGTGCGTCTAATGAGAGGAATGGAGGGAAATGACCTTGAACTCGTGGAGCAAGCGCGCGCCGGAGACTCCGACGCCTTCAGAGAGCTTGTCGAAGGACACAGTCAGAGAATCTTCCGTACGGCCTACCGTCTCACGGGCAGTGAACAAAACGCCGAAGACGTGGTCCAGGAGGCCTTTCTCCGGGCCTACCGCAAGCTCCACCTTTTCGACGGCAGATCGCAGTTCGGCACCTGGCTGCACCGCATCGCCGTCAATTGCGCCATGGACCTGATGAGAAAAGAGGGGCGTCGCTCCCAACGCGAAACCGCCGAAGAGCGTACCGAGCTCGAAGCGATGGTGAATGGAGATCCGCGCCCCGATCGCATGGCCGAAAGCAGCGAGATTGGAAAGGCCGTCCAGCAGGTGCTCCTATCCTTGAGTCCCACGGAACGAACGGCATTCTTGCTACGCCATTTCGAAGGACATACCAGCGCCGAGATCGGGCGCATTCTGGGAATTCGGGCCGGCGCGTCCAGGAACGCGGTTTTCCGGGCGGTCAAGAAACTGAGAGCCGCTCTCGGCCCGATGGTGGAGGAAAGCCATGAAGTCAGTCACGGATGACCAACTGATTCTCTATTACTACGGTGAAGCTCCCGATGCCGAGGAGCTGGGACGGCAGATCGAGGCTTCACCAGAGCTCCAGCGACGCTTCGAAACGTTGCGCGGCATCCTGGACTCGGTCGAGGAGTCCGAGATCCCGGAGCGCCATCCTTCTTATGGGTCGGTGGTCTGGCATCGGTTGGCTCCCCAGCTGGAGCAACGTCGCTCCCGGTTCTGGAATTGGCAGCTTCTCAAGCCGCGCCGTCAGTGGACTCTGGTGGCGGCGACACTGCTGCTCGTCGTGGTTGCCTTCCTCGCCGGTCGTCTCTGGCCCAGGCAGCAGGTCGAGATCGCCGCAATCGGCTACGACGGCCAGGAGCGGATTCTTCTCCTGACCGTTGCCGATCATCTGGAGAGATCCGAGATGTTGCTGGTGGAATTGGCCAACACCCGGGACAACGGAGAGTTCGACATCTCGGCCGAGCGCCAGTTGGCCGGCCAGCTGAAGTCCGACAGTCGCCTTTATCGTCAAGCTGCCAAGCAGTCGGGGCAGGCCGATGTGGCGGCTCTCCTGGAGCAGCTGGAGAGAGTGCTGGTGGAGTTGGCCAACAGTCCGGAGACGATTCCCTCCTCCGACCTCGGAGAGCTACGAGCGCTCCTCGACGAGGGAAATCTGCTGTTCAAAGTTCGCATCGTGGGATCTCGCCTTCGAGAAGAAGGCCGAGGCACCAAGAACCCCGTTTCAGAAGAGCGTTCCGCTCTCGATGTATAGGAGACAACCATCATGAAGAAACTACAGCCCAATCTCACCTATCTTTCCATTGCATTGCTGCTGATGGCGTCGCCGCTCATGGCGTGGATGGGAGTCAACGTCACGTGGAACGCTCCCGACCCGGCAGAGGGTGGGCGGAGCGACACCTACCGCGAGGCCCAGCGGGCCTTGACGAATGAAGACTGGGAAGATGCGGAGATCCTCTTTACACAAGTGGCCGATGGCGGCGGCAGCGATGCCGATGCGGCTCTGTATTGGAAGGCCTACGTGCAGCTCAAGCGGGGCCGCGCGAGCCTCGCCCGCCAGACCGTTCAGGAGCTGGAGCGTGACTATTCTGAGAGCTCCTGGATCGACGATGCCCGAGCTCTCGAAGTCGAAGCCAGGCAAGCGAGTGGTCGGGCCGTAGACCCTGGGGACGAAGAGGACGAAGAGCTCAAGCTCTACGCCTTGAACTCCCTCATGCACATGGACTCTGAACGAGCCATTCCGGTCCTCGAGGACTTTCTTCAGGGCGATCACTCGGTGGAGCTGAAGGAGAAGGCGCTTTTTGTTCTCAGCCAGAGCGGCTCCTCGCGTGCCCGGGAGATCCTGGAATCGGTCGCCAAGGGTCAGCAGCATCCAGAGCTGGCGATGAAGGCCATCGAGTTCCTGGGTCTCGAAGGAGGCCCCGAAACCGGCCAGGCTTTGCAAGAGATCTACTCCTCGGCCACAGACCCACGAGTCAAGTCGAAGGCTCTCGAAGGACTCATGCTGGGTGACCACGAGGAGGCGGTCCTGGCGGCTGCTCGCGGGGAGTCGGATCCCGACCTGCGCGCCAGAGCGGTAGAGATGCTGGGCATCATGGATGCCCGGACCGAGCTTCAAGAGCTCTATCGGACCGAGACTTCGCCCGAGGTCAAAGCAAAGATCCTCGAGGGTCTCTTCATCGCCGGTGATGCCACCACTCTTTCGGACCTGGCTCGCACGGAACCGGATCCAGCTCTCCGCCGCAAGGCCATCGAGGGTCTGGGTCTGGTGGACTCCCAGGAGTCGAGTGAGGCACTCGCTTCTCTCTACGAGAGTGAGACCGACACAGAGACCAGGAAGAAGATCTTGGAGGCCTTCTTCCTGATGGATGATGCGGAGACCCTGGGCAGACTGGCTCGCACGGAGCCGGACCCGGAGCTCAGAGCCAAGGCGATCGAAAGTCTTGGACTGGTCTCGACCGACGATTCTCGTGGAACCCTGAAGGCTCTCTACTCGAGCGAAACCGATCGAGACATCAAGGAGAGCATTCTCCGGGCCTTCATGCTGCAGGAGAACCACGAAGCCCTCATCGAGGTGGTGCGAAGTGAGGAGGACCGGGAGCTGCGAAAGAAGGCTTTGGAGTACCTGTCGTTTATCGACTCTGACGAGGCGATGGACTTCCTGCTCACCGCCCTCGAGGACTAGTCGAGGCCCGACCCAACAAGAACCGAGAAACGAGTGGAGACGATCATGAGAACTTCCTTGCTGGTAGTCGTCGGTCTGGTCGCGCTGTCCTCCTTGGTGATGGCCGGTGCACCCGACATCGTGAATTCAGAGATTGCGATCGAACAGGCGGGGGCGAGCTTGAGCAATTCTGTGGGCGACCTGTTGAAGAGAGACTCTGAGACTCGCTGGATCGCGTGGAGCGTTCCCGCTGTCGAAGGGCATCGATATCTCTGCTGCTGGGGCCGGGGAGACAAGCTGTCGCAGAGAGGGGCCTGCTCCCTGGAGAGCCGGGATCGCCATTTCGTCATGTCGGAGGGACACGATTTCGACCGTCCGCCAGAGAATCGGGAGATATCGGTACTTCTGCGGGCTGAGGAGAGTCGAGTGGAAGAAGTACGTGTCTACTCCGAGAACTGCCGGCTGGATGCGGGGGGGCGGGCTCTCACCTGGTTGGAGCCGGTGAGTGCGGACCAGAGCGTCGCCTGGCTGACTACCCTGATTGGAGAGGTGATGGACCAGGGGAACCCTGAGGACCTGGCGGACGAGGCACTGATGGCTCTCGCCCTCCACCGGGGCCCGGCTGCTGACCGGGAGTTGGCTACGCTTGCAGGCTCGGGTCTGTCGGACTCGCGGCGCGAAGAGGCCATCTTCTGGCTCGGGGAGGCAAGGGGACAGGCCGGTCTCGAGGCTCTCGACCGCCTGCTCGAAAACGAGAGAGATGCGGACATCAAGACTCATATCGCCTTCGCCCTCACCTTGAGCTCGGCGCCTGGAGCCATAGAGAGGCTCACGGCCATGGGGCGCACCGACCCCGACCCGGAAGTGCGGGGAGAAGCTCTCTTCTGGTTGGGTCAGGAAGGCGGTGCAGGGGCCGTCGATGCCATCCAGAGCGCAGTCGAGTCGGATTCGAGTCGAGAGGTCAGGGAGCAGGCGATCTTCGCCCTCAGTCAGCTACCCGACGGCCAGGGTACCGACTTGCTGTTGGAGATCGTCCAAGACAAGTCCCAAGACGCATCGGTGCGCCAAGTGGCCCTGTTCTGGTTGGCTCAATCGGAGGACGACCGAGCCCTGGACCTGATCTCCGACATCCTCAAA
>JAUWSP010000475.1 GCA_030610025.1 Acidobacteriota bacterium
GACCCCTTGAAAGGCCGCTCGCCGGTGGCTGCCTCGTACAGAATGATGCCGAGGGAGAAGATGTCGGAGCGATCATCGACGGGGAATCCCTTGAGCTGTTCTGGAGACATGTACGGCACGGTGCCGGGAATGTGGCCCTCTTGGGTCAGGGGCTCGGTGGGGGCGTTCGGGTCGACCGCCCTGTCCTCCACCTGGTGGGCCTTTGCCAAGCCGAAATCGACGACCTTGACCACACCCTTGGTGGTTACGACGATGTTTGCCGGCTTGAGATCACGGTGGATGACGCCACTTTCGTGGGCCGCTGCCAGACCGTCGGTCAGTGGGATGCTTATCTTGAAGAACTCCTTGACTGACAAACCGCCGCGCGGAATGTAGTCGCTCAGGTTCTTGCCCTCGAGAAGCTCCATGGTCAGGAAGTGGACACCGTCCACGGACTCGACCGAGTAGATGGTGACGATGTTGGAGTGGCTCAACGATGCGAGGGTCTTGGCCTCGCTTCTGAACCTTTGCAGGCGCTCTTCGCTTTGGGAGAAGGAATGGGGCAGCACTTTGAGAGCGACTCTGCGGTCGAGCTCGGTGTCGAGCGCGAGATAGACCTCGCCCATGCCGCCCTCTCCGAGCTTCTTCGTAATTCGGTAATGACCGAGAGTCTGGCCAATCATGTGGCCCCTCTTCCAAGAGATACCCGAAGCTTACCGCAATCAGCGAGCTCGGAATGTTCGCAGGGCCGACCGCTTCACAAGCCGAGTATCGGCCTTTCGGAGGAGTGCTGGCCGGTTCAGGGCTGGGTCGGTGCCAGGCGTTCGAGCTCTTCGAACCAGTTCTGGACGACGACGAGGCGGAAGTCGTCGCCGTTCTCGACCATCAGGAAGGTGTCGCCGTCCGGGGCGACGTCCCAGCGCTGGTGGCCCATGAGGTCGAGGGTGTAGGGGCCCTCGAATAGCTCGACTGGGGGTGCGAAGCCGATCTCCGGCTCGTAGGTGACGGCGGCTGCCATCAGCTTGCCGCCGTTACGAAAGAAGAGCTCGGTTCCATCTGGCGACCAGATTGGCGAGAGGCCGCCATCGATCGAGACCGCCATCTTGCGACCTGGACCCGGATACTCGACGACGTAGACCTGGTATTCATCCGTCTCGTCACTGACGTAGGCCAGCCATTGCCCGTCCGGAGAGAAGCGCCCTGTGCGCTCGTTGGCCTCGGAGTGGAGGTAGGGCCGAGAGGTGCCATCGGTCCCGAGGATCCAGATGTCAGAGGTGTCGTCGAAGAACGCCAGCTCGCCTGTGCGTGAGTTCCAGGACGTGGGCACAGTGGTGCCGACCGATTGGATGTCGCCCTCGATGTCGAGCTCCACGGCTCTGCTCTCGGCCAGGGCCTCGATCTCAGCGCTGCCGTCGGCGAGCCGCCGGGAGATTCCATCTCTGTGTCGGTAGGTGGCGTGGCGGTTATCAATGGCGAAGATCGGAAACAGCGCTCCCTCGGCGAGCAGCTGTCGGGTGCCGCTAGCCAGGTCGAGGGCGTAGATATCCGAGCCGACGTTGAGGAGCGCAGTTTTTCCATCGCCTGCCAGATCGAGGTGAGAGTAGTCACGCGGTTCATCATCGACGGGAGTGGCGCGACCGGTCCGGTCCGTCCAAACGAGATGGGCGTTGGAATCGCCCCGCTCGGGGATATAGAGCATCGTCCCGTCGTCGGCGACCCAAGGCCCCATCTCGACGTCTTCGAGTACCGGTGTGGGATCACCCCTGACCGAGAACGAATCGAGATCGAACGGCACGGCCAGAACCGTGGAACGCTGGCTGAAGATCAGGTGTCCACTCGCGGAGTAGACCGCGGCGACTCCATTGATCGGGAGTTTGCTCAGGGACCCGTTGCTGAGATCGACGACCGCGATCTGCGGGCGATCATCGGCTCGAAAGACGGTCACGAGAGCATGGTTGCCGCCCGGTAAATGAGCCGGCAAGAGATGGGAGACCTCCCCGGCCGCCTCATCGAGATGGGTCACCTGTTCGGGTTGTCCACCCGTCGCAGGCAGCCGGTAGAGACCGTCCATGGTGCCGACGAGAATGTCGTCGTTTGGACCCCAACTCAGTCCGTAATCCTGCAAGTCGCTCAGATCGGCTAGAGGCGTCGGGAGTCCACCTTGCACTGGCACTTTCGAGAGTTGCTCTCCGTTGAGTACACCCAGCCAGGCTCCATCCGGAGAGAAGAAGAACCAAGCCGACTCCCGGGCCGGTGCTACGGGACGGCCCTCAAGGCTGTCCAGGGGGCGGAGGTAGGCGTCGACCCGGTTGCCGATGCGGCCGTTGTAGGCGATGTGTTCTCCCGTGGGGGAGAGTGCAGCCACGAAGTCTGACCAATTGGGGACGGAGTGCCACGGAAGATCGATCGCGAATCGGCGCAAAGGGGGCGGCTCAATGCTGGTGCCCTTGGGCAGGAACACCAGGCCGAGGCTGACGACGGCCAGCAGACCGGCGAGAGCCCAGGGAAGCACCCTGGAGAGTCCGCGGGTCGACGGTTCCTCGACGGTCGAGTCGCTGACCAGGTCGCTGGCTTCCGGGGTGTCCCGGATCTCCTCGAGCGCGTTTCGGGCGTCTCCGATATCGCGCAGTCGCTCTCGCGGCTCTTTGCGAAGGCAGCGCTCGATCAGTCGCCGCAGGCCGAACGGGACGGAGGGAGGCAGGCTGTCCAGATCGGGCTCACCCCGGATGATCGCAGCCAGGATCTCGGTGACATCCCTTCCTGGATAGGGCTTCTCGCCCGAGAGCATCTCGAAGAGGAGGCACCCGAAGGCCCAGATGTCGGCGCGTTTGTCGACGACCTTGCCGCGGGCCTGCTCGGGAGCCATGTAGGCGGCGGTTCCGAGGATGACTCCAGCCTGGGTCATCTGCGCCGTGAGTGTCGGAGAGAGTGAGAGACTTGTAGAGGAGGGGCTTACCCCCTCCCGCTCGGGGTCGAGCGCCTTGGCCAGACCGAAGTCGAGCAGCTTGACGCCGTCCGTTTCCGGATCGACCATGATGTTGCTGGGCTTCAAGTCGCGGTGGACGATGCCGCGCTCGTGGGCAGCCTCGAGGCCCTCGGCGATCTGGAGAGCGATCGGCAGCGCTTCGTCCACCGGAATCGCTCCTCGGCCGAGCCGCTCGGCCAGATCCTCGCCCTCGGCGAGCTCCATGACGAGGAAATGCACATTTCGGGAGGGCGCATGGCCCTCCCCTACATCGGAATTGATCTGCTTGGCTGACTCGAAGGAGTAGATGGCGGCGATGTTGGGGTGATTGAGGGAGGC
>JAUWSP010000326.1 GCA_030610025.1 Acidobacteriota bacterium
GACGATTACCGCCCGCATATCACGCTGGGCTACCGAACTGGAGTACGAACAGTTGACCGATGACGCGATTCGTGAAGCGAAACGCTATCTGCTCGATTCCCTGGGGTGCGCCCTTGGTGGCTACCAGCAGCACGACGTGAAGATCGCTATCGAGGTGCTGGAGGAGAACGGTGGCTCGGGGCCGGCCACCGTGATCGGTACCGGCAGGCAGATGGATCCGGTTTCAGCCTCGCTGCTCAATGCCTTGATGGTCCGCGTGATGGACTACAACGACATCTACTGGAAGCAGGACCCTTCCCACCCTTCGGACATCATCCCTGCGGCCATGGCTTGTGGCGAGAGAAGTGGCAAGGGAGGACGGGATCTGATCCTGGGGATCATCCTCGGTCACGAGTTCGAGATGCGACTCTGCGAAGCCGCTTTTCCTGGCATTCGCGAAAGGGGATGGCATCATGCGACCCTTACTGCCTTTGTCGCCCCGATTGTGGCCGCCAGGTTGCTGGATCTCGACTGGGAAAAGATGCAGCATGCCATCGGTATCTCGGGCTCTCGTATGGGGAGCTTCGGTGCTGTCACCGCCGGAAAGTTGACCATGATGAAGAACACGGTGGATCCCATGGCGACCCAGAGTGGCGTGTTGGCCGCGTTGATGGCCGAGCGCGGCTATACCGGGCCGGAGCACATCATCGACGGAAAAGAAGGTCTGGTCCATTGCATGGGGCCGGACTGGAAGCTGGAGCTGCTCGAAGAGGGGCTCGGAGACGGTTTCCGGATCACGCAATGCGGAATGAAGGCCTTTCCCACCGAGGCTCTGACGCACGCTCCGATCTCGTGCACGCTGGACCTGATCAAGGACAATGATCTGGCGCCCGAGCAGGTCGAGAAGGTCCACATCCGCTCGCTGGCAAGGGCGGCCGACATTCTGGCCGATCCGACGAAATATGATCCCCGCTCCAAGGAGACGGCAGATCACAGTCTGCCCTACGTGATCGCGGCAGCGGTTGCCGAGCGTCAAGTGACCCCCCTGCAGTTCACCGAAGAGAAGATCATGGATCCCACGATCCGGGCCCAGCTGAACAAAGTTGAAGTGGTAGCCGATCCTGAGATCGAGGCGTTGTTCCCGGACCTTCAGAGGGTGATTGTGACCGTGGTGACCACGGACGGTCAGGAGTTCACCAAGCAGGTCGACTATCCGAAGGGCGATCCGAGAAACCCGCTCACCGATCAGGAGATCGAGGAGAAGTTCGATGCCCTTGCAGAAGGTGTTCTAACGCCCGAGATGGGGCAGCGCGTCAAAGAGAAGGTGTGGAATCTGGAAGATCTGGAATCAATCACCGAGTTGATGAAAATGCTCCAGGCCGAAGGTGAGTGGCCAGCAGAGGAGGTCCTTTCATGGGACAGACTGTCGTCGAGAAGATCGCCCAGAGCCACATGGCGGAGGGGCCTTCGGGGAGGCTCTTGCGCGCCGGGGATTTTCTTTCGATCCGCCCCTACCATGTGATGACACATGACAACACCGCTCCGGTAATGAAGAAATTCCAGGCCATCGGAGCACCCACAATCCTCGATCCGAATCAACCTGTGTTCATTCTGGATCACGATATCCAGAACACTTCCGAAGCCAACTTGAGCAAGTATCGGTCGATCGAGGAGTTCGCCACCCAGCAGGGTGTGGACTTCTATCCGGCCGGCTCTGGTATCGGTCACCAGGTCATGGTCGAGCAACAGTATGTGGTGCCGGGGTCCTTCGTGGTGGCTTCCGACTCGCATTCCAACATGTACGGTGGAATGGGAGCTGTCGGCACTCCAGTGGTTCGCACCGACGCGGCCGCGATCTGGGCAACTGGCACGTTCTGGTGGCAGATTCCCAGAAGTGTTGAGGTCGTCCTGACCGGGGAGTTGCCGTCTGGGGCGTCGGGCAAGGATGTGATCCTGGCCCTTTGCGGTCTCTACAACCAGGGCGAGGTGTTGAACGCAGCCGTGGAATTCGTCGGCCCAGGCGTGGCGACGCTCAGCATGGACGACCGGCTGGCGATCTCCAATATGACCACAGAATGGGGGGCGCTGGTGGGCTGGTTCCCGGTTGATGAAACGACGCTGGATTTCTTGCGTCGTCGCCGGGAGATCCTGTCGGCTCGTGGAGTCGAAAGGGTCAGTGAGGAGGATCTGGTCGCCTGGGAGACGAACCCGGTCCGGGGCGATGAGGACGCGGTCTATGCCGCCCGCATCGAGCTGGATCTGAGCTCGGTGTCGTCGCACGTCGCTGGTCCCGATTCGGTTCAGGTGGCCACGGCGCTGGGGGAGATCGAGGGCAGGAAGATCGAGATCCAGAAGGCCTATCTGGTGTCTTGCGTCAACTCGCGAGCCGAGGACATCGCGAAGGCGGCAGCTGTCCTGAGAGGCAGGCACGTCGCTGAAGGCGTCGAGTTGTATGTCGCCGCGGCGAGCACCGAAGTGCAGCAGGATTGTGAAGACAACGGTACCTGGAAGACGCTTCTGGAGGCTGGTGCCCGGCCACTGCCGCCGGGTTGCGGTCCCTGCATCGGCCTGGGCGCAGGACTGCTCGAGCCTGGAGAAGTCGGAATCTCCGCTACCAACCGGAATTTCAAGGGTCGTATGGGCTCTCGGGAGGCGGAGTGCTATCTGGCGAGTCCGGCTGTCGTGGCCGCTTCAGCAGCAGCAGGCCATATCTGTGGGCCTGGTGAGTTGGCGGATCTCGAACTGGCGAGCGATCTGCACGTCATCCCTTCGAGTTTCGAGGCGGACGAGCAGGTCGACATCCTGCCCGGATTCCCAGAGCGGATTCGTGGACGGATGGTATTCCTTCCACAGGACAACTTGAATACGGATGGCATCTATGGCAAGGACTATACCTACCGGGACGACATGACGCCTGAGATGATGGCGCAGGTCGTCTTCGAGAACTACGATCCAGAGTTCGCAGGAGTCGTACAGGGCGGCGACGTCCTGGTAGGCAGCTGGAACTTCGGAACGGGCTCGAGCCGCGAGCAGGCCGTCACTTCCCTGCAGGCGAAAGGGATTGCCCTGGTCATCGCGGCCAGCTATTCACAGACCTATCTGCGCAACGCATTCAACAACGGGTTCACCTGCATCGAATCTCCCGAGTTGGTCGGAAGAGTGCGGCAGCTGACGGCTGGAGATGTCGATCGAGGGGCCAAGACCATCATTCCGGGGCCGGAAATCGAAATCGATTTCTCGTCTGGCGCGATCAGTCTCGGTGAAGAGAGGTTTCGGTTTCCGCCGTTGGGCACCGTGCCGCAGGCTCTCGTGGTGGCGGGTGGGGTCGAGAATCAGGTGCGACAACGCCTGGGCATCGGTTGAAACGTTTCACGAGACCCGCCAAAGTGGTTCAAGAAGAGAACAACATCGCTAACTGAATGGGAAGTGAGCGGAGGTAATTCATGGGCAAACAAACCGTGGTCGTGATGCCGGGTGATGGCATCGGAAAGATCGTTCTGCCAGAGGCGCTGCGAGTCCTGGATGCTGTCGGGTTCGATGCCGACTATGTTCATGCCGATGTCGGATGGGAGTTTTGGACTAGCGAGGGCAACGCGCTGCCGGAAGAAACCGTGGAGTTGTTGGATCGGCACAAGCTGGGTTTGTTCGGGGCGATCACGTCGAAGCCGAAACCGCAAGCGGCGGCGGAGTTGAGTCCTGAGCTGCAAGACAAGGGCTACGTATACTTCAGTCCGATCGTCGCCATGCGACAGCGTTTCGGACTCGACATCTGCATCAGGCCGTGCCGCTCGTTTCCGGGCAATCCGCTCAATTTCATTCGCCGTGCCGCAGATGGTGGATTCGTGGAGCCGAGGGTCGATGCGGTGATCTTTCGCCAGAACACCGAAGGGATGTACGCGGGTGTCGAGTGGACCGATCCTCCCGAGCAGGTCCTACAGGCTTTTATGCAGCACCCCAAATTCAAGGCTTTTGCCGGGACGCCTTCCGAGGATCTCGCAATCAGCTCGCGGATTTTCACCAGGGGAGCCTGCCGGAGGATTCTCACGGCCGGCTTTGAGTATGCCCGTAAACACGGCTACAAGTCGGTGACGGTCTGCGAAAAGCCCAATGTACTGCGCGAGACCTCTGGGATGATGGAGGAAGAGGCCAAGAAGATCCATGCCGACTACCCGGAGGTCGACCTCTGGTCGACGAACATCGACGCCCAGATGATGTGGCTGACCAAGAATCCGGAGAACTACGGTGTGATCGTCGCCGGAAACCTCTTTGGTGACATCGTGTCCGA
>JAUWSP010000392.1 GCA_030610025.1 Acidobacteriota bacterium
ATTCTTCGGTTGGTGGCGATCCCGACAACCAGAAGGCGGTCTCTTGAGCCAATCCCTGGTCGAGGTGAGGGGTCTGCGCAAGGTCTTTCCAGTGCGACAGGGACCTCTGAAGACAGAGAAGACGGAGATCGTGGCTGTCGACGACGTGGATCTCGAAATACCCGCCGGGCAGACCCTGGCATTGGTCGGAGAGTCCGGGAGTGGCAAGACGACCTTCGCGCGGTGCCTCTTGAGGCTCCTGGAGGCTACCGATGGGGAAGTTCTCTTCGAGGGCGAAGACCTGTTCGGCTTGTCAGCGCGTCGCCTGCGGCGAGAACGTCGCAAGTTCCAGATGGTCTTCCAGGACCCCTACGGTTCTCTGAACCCTCGCATGAGAGTGGGTGAGATCCTCGCCGAGCCGCTGTCCGTGCACCAGATCGGTTCGGCCGAGACTCGTCCGGAGA
The DNA here is from genome assembly GCA_030610025.1 of Acidobacteriota bacterium. Taxonomy (GTDB): domain Bacteria; phylum Acidobacteriota; class Thermoanaerobaculia; order Multivoradales; family JAHEKO01; genus JAUVRX01. Next base: position 444 of record JAUWSP010000392.1, read on the forward strand.
GAGTCGGGGAGCTCTTGGATCTCGTTGGATTGCCCAAGGAGGCATCGAATCGATTTCCACACGAGTTCTCCGGTGGGCAGCGTCAGCGGATTGCGATTGCGCGGGCTCTCGCTCCCGAGCCCACCTTTCTCGTGGCGGACGAGCCCGTAGCTGCGTTGGATGTGTCCGTGAGGGCGCAGGTCCTGAACGTCCTTTCTCGACTCCAGGAACGGTTCCACCTGACGCTCCTCCTGATCGCCCATGATCTGGCCGTCGTCGGGCAGATGGCCGATAGAGTGGCCATCCTCTATTTCGGCAGGTTGGTGGAGGTGGGACCGACTTCGCAGCTTCTAGTGGCTCCTCAGCACCCCTACACGGTGAATCTGCTGGCCTCTGTACCTGTCCCCGATCCGTCGAATAGACGGCCAGCCGCTGTGTTGTCGGGTGAGAAGGCGAGTCCGATCGACCTTCCGGCTGGATGCGCGCTGCACCCTCGATGCCCAGCGGCCACGGAGCTGTGTAGAACGCAGAGACCCGCGCTGTTGGAGATCGAGGCGGGGCATGAGGTAGCCTGCCATCATCCGGGTGACGTCGAGGTAGGAGTCATCCAGGGCACTGGAAATGGAACTTTCTGAAGTTTCAAACGTAGGACAGAACAATAGCGGTCAGTTTGGCTACGGGTTACTTTCAAGACCAATCATCGAACTAGTGGTGAGGAACGGGTTCATGAATGAAAATTCGGTACAAGGTACAACCACGACAGCGGCGACAGATGGACGATCGACGGGCCACAGGCCGCGGATCTTTCTGGCCTGTTTGCTGTGTTTCTGTCTAGCCGCCACACAGCTGCCTGCCGAGTCGATCCAGGTCAGTCCTCAACAACCGGATCTCTCGGTGCCACCGTCCCTGAGTATCCAGGAGGGGACGCTCCAGCTCAGTCTCGAAGACGCCAAGGCGATCGCCCTCGAGCGAAACCTCGGCCTGGTCGTCGAGCGCTTCGCCCAGGAGCAGGCCGAGCTCGAGATCCTGCAGAACAAAGGCATCTACGACCTGTTCACGAGGGCAGATTTCCAGAAGCTGTCGGATACCTCACCTGCAGCCACCGGCCTCGACGGCGCCCTGGTACAGGAATTCGAGCTCATGGATCTCGACCTCGGCGTGGAGCAACTCGTCAACACGGGCGGCAGGGTGCGGTTCGACTGGACGAACCGCGAGCAGGAGACCAACTCCCTGTTCGCCCTCCTCAACCCGAGTTATCGGATCGATATGGATCTGACGTTCATCCAGCCTCTACTCAGGAATCGGGGCAAACTGGCGACACAGAGGAATCTCCTGATCGCCCAGACCAATCGAGGCATTAGCCGTGAGACCTTCGAGTTGCAGATCACCGATGTCATTTTGTCGGTCGAAGGCGCCTATTGGAACCTCGCGGAGTCGATTGCCCAGCTCGACGTTGCCGCCGAAAGCCTGGATTTGGCGAAGCAGCTTCATGGGCAGAATGTGATCCGCGTCGAGGTGGGAACCCTGGCGCCCCTGGAGCTGGTGCAGAGTGAGGCCGGTGTGGCGAGTCGCGAAGTGGAGATCATCCGAGCGCGCGCGGCGATTGGCGATCGGTCCGACGTACTGAGGCAGCTGATGAATCTCGAGCGCTATGGGGACCTGTGGGATCTGCCCATCGTCCCGACCTCGGATCCCTTCGAGCAGCCCGCTACCGTTGGGCTCGACGAGGCCATCGAGATCGCTCTTGAGAACCGGCCCGAGCTCCGGCAGCAGCAGTTGGCATTGCAGAACCGGCAGGTCGACGTGGACTATTTCCGGAATCAACGCCAGGCGCGTCTCGATTTCGCCGGTACCTATGGCCTCAATGGTGTCGGAGGCGACATCACGGATCCGGACTTTCCTTCGGATGGAGACTATCTGGACGCCATGGACCAGATTCTCAATGCCGACTTCGACGGCTGGCGCGTTGCTCTGAATTTCGCGTTCCCGATCCAGAATCGCACCGCGAAGGCCAATAGCGCCATTGCAGATGTGAACTTCGATCGGGCCCTGGCCGTGCAGAAAGACGTCGAGCTCGGAGTGGTTACGGAGGTGCGCAGGGTGGCAAGGGCGCTCGAGGCTTCGCTCGAAGCGGTGGAATCGGCCGAGGTCGCTCGCCGACTCCAGGAGAGGAACTATGAAGCGGAGCAGAAGCGCTACGACAACGGCATGTCTACGAGCTTCCAGGTGCTTCGAATCCAGGAGGACGTGACGCAGGCTCGGAGTCAATACGTCGATGCCGTGTCCGCCTACAGGAGAGCCCTGGCATTGCACTACCAGTCCATGGGCACACTGATCGACGAGTCCGGAGTCGAGATCATCGACTAGCCGGGATCCTTTTCAGGATTGAAGATCGGCTGGATCAGATTGCGATGGAGGACGGGCCTTCGTCCACGACGGCGAGGGTTCGCCTTTGTCTCAGCAGAGAGGCAATCGTATCGATCACCTCTGGAGCAAACTGGGTTCCTGCTTGCTCCGTGAGGTAGTCGATGACAGCTTCATGGTTCAGAGCCGCTCTATAGGGGCGATCCGATTTCAGGGCATCGTAGCAATCGATTGCCGCCAGGATTCGAGCCTCGAGGCAGATCTCGTCTCCAGCCAACCCGGCCGGATAACCCGTCCCGTCGAACCACTCGTGATGCTGGGCGACTACCGGCAAGACATCTCTGAGGGCTGGTACCGGCCGTAGAATCTGTACCCCGATCCGGACATGCTCGCGCACAGAGCTCATCTCTTCGGGTGTGAGACTCCCTGCCTTGTCCAGGATCGCCGTTGGGACTCCGATCTTGCCGATGTCATGCAGCAGGCTCGCTCTGAGCAGGCAGTGGAGTCTGGCCTCGGACAGGCCCATCGCCTGCCCGACCCGTTGAGCCAGGTCCATGACCCTTTCCGAGTGTCCCATCGTCCAGTGTGACCGCACGTCGATCGTGCGGCCCAGCGCTGTGAGCGTTCCCCAGCTAAGGGCATCGAGGTCTTCGACGAGTCGGGCGTTTGCGAGTGCCACCGCTACCTGATCGGCGACGTGTCGGAGGGATGTCAGGTCGAGACCCTCGACTCGGGAGTCACTGGGGAGGCTCGCCGCAACGATGGCAGCGAGGTCGTCATGCAGGAGGATAGGGAGTGCCAGAATGGGTCCATCCGTCGACTCCTGATCGCAGAGGAAGTAGCTTGGACAGCTCGAGCCCGTCGGGGTGAGAAGGTGGTCCCGTGCGTGGTGCAGCCCGGTCAAAACAGGCTCGGCGATGTGTCGAACCACCGGCCCTTCCGTTTGCGAGGATCCCGAATCCCGTCGGAAGAGGTGACCTACGGATGGGTTGTCACGCTCTGTGAGTGTGACCACGACGCGATCGGAATCCAACAGGTCG
>JAUWSP010000088.1 GCA_030610025.1 Acidobacteriota bacterium
CGAACCTGGGCTGCCTGCCAAGGATCATCTCGGCTGCCTCGATCAACTCTCGGGCGAGTCCGCCGTGCGTGAGAATTAGGGTGCTGACCATGGCGTCACCTCTCGAAAGCTCGAACTCATCCGACGTCACGACTCTATCTGGCGATGTCGCGGTTGATGACTCTTACAGACCAATCCGCCTTCTGAAGCCGTTTTGCCAGATCTACTACGACGGCGACAGACCGATGGCGGCCTCCGGTACACCCGACTCCTACCGAAACATAGGACCGGTTCTCTCGGCTGTAACGGGGCAACACGAATAGCAGTAGGTCCTCCACCTTGTCCAGCAGCTCATGATATTCGTCCAGCTTCTCGAGGAAATGCCGCACCGCGGCATCCTGTCCTGTCAACGGCTTCAGCTCTGGAACGAAATGGGGATTGCTCATGAATCGCACGTCGAACAGCAGGTCGGCCCCGGTCGGAATACCGTGTTTGAAGCCAAAACTCACCAGAGAGACAACTGGCCCCTCGGCGGATGCGTTGGCCGAGTCCCTGGCAAACTCACGAAAGACCTGATTGCGAACCTCGTGAATCGACCAATCCGAAGTGTCCAGAACCAGATCGGCGACGCCTCGAACTTCGGCCAGCAGCTCACGCTCATGTTGGATTCCTTCCAGCAAGGGTCGATCACCGGCCAGAGGATGTGGGCGCCGGGTCTCGGAGAACCTTCGGACCAGGATATCCTCGGAAGCCTCGAGGAAAATCAGGGTCAAGCTCAACTGGCGGCGGTCCATCTCGGAAACGAGCTTGGGGAACTCCTCCGCGAATCCAGGTGCTCGTACGTCCGTGACGATGGAGATCTGGTCGTGCCCCTCCATCAACTCCAGTGGCCGAGTCAAGAAGTCGCGCAGCAAAGGTAAGGGAAGGTTGTCCACGCAGTAGTAGCCGAGATCCTCGAAGCACTTGGCGACACTGCTCTTGCCGGACCCTGACAGGCCCGTGATCAGGACGAGTCGAATCTTCCCGCTCACGAATCGAGATCCGCCGTCGGTCGCGCGCTACCTGGATAGCGCTTCTGGCGCCCTAGATCGAGCTGCTCTTCGAGTCTGCGGGCGAACTCTCGAGCCGAGTGGTGCCCCTGCAGCTTCAAGACGTGATTTCTCGCCGCGATCTCGACCAGGATCGAGAGATTACGACCCAGGGCAACCGGCATTTTGATGTAGGGGCAAGGCGTTTCCAGGATCGGGTAGACCGTTTCGTCGAGGCCCAATCGCTCGTAAGCTCGGGTCTCGTCCCAGGGCTCGAGATCGATGACGAGATCGATGGACTTCCGGTCGCGAACCGCAGCCAGGCCGAAGAGGTCCTTTACATTGATGATACCGAGGCCCCTGAGCTCCATATGATGACGGAGAGGTTCCTCGCAATAGCCAACCAGATCTCCATAGGGGTAGCGCTTCACCGTAACGCGATCATCGGCAACGAGGCTGTGGCCTCGTGAGATCAGGTCCAGAGCACATTCACTCTTGCCGACTCCACTATCGCCGATCAGCAACACGCCGAGGCCGTACACATCCAGGAGAACACCATGCATCACGGTGGAGGGTACGAGGTTTTCTTCGAGGAAATACCCGACCCTCTTGATGATGACGGAGGATAGCGCTGCCGAGGAGAGCACCGGCAGGTGCCGGGCGCGACAGGCATCCAGAAATCCGGGCATGGGCTCCAAGCCCTTGGTGATGATGAACACCGGAACCGGCAACGAGGAGATGTGGTCGAACCGCTCCTGGCAGGTCTTCGCATCCAGGCTCAGCAGGAACTTTGTCTCGCTCTCACCGATGATCTGAACGCGGCCGGGCTTGATGTAGTCGTAGTAGCCCGCGAAGGCCAGACCGGGCTTCTGGACCCGCGGATGAGTGATGCGTTTGTCCAAGTGACCGCTGCCGCAGAGAACCGTGAAATGCAGGTCGAGAAGCTCCTGGCCCAGAAGCTCGCGAACCTCCACATACTCCGCAGGGCTCGGCACCTACTGACCCTCTTCCCGCAGCAGGTCCCTGATGTCTTCCGGCGCCTCGAGCTCCAGGAGACGGTCGACATGGCGATCAGCCTTGACCCATTTGGAGATCGCTGCCAGCGAGCGCAGATGAGCGGCTGGAGTTTCGGCAGGCGAGACGACAACAAAGAACAGGCGAACCGGCTTGCCATCCTCGCTTTCGAACTCCACTCCCTCCCGCGACAGGCCTATTCCCAAGACGACCCTGCTCAGATCCTCCATCTTGCAATGGGGAATGGCCACCGCGCTCCCGATGGCGGTCGAACCGAGCTCTTCGCGTTCGAGGAGGCGGCGGTACATCACGTCGGCATCGACGGTGACACCAGCCTTCGCCATCCCCTCTGCCAAAGCGCGCAGCACACCTGGCCGATCCGTACCAGGAAGGTCCGGAAAGATGAGCTCGAGCTCGGTCAACGAGCCGAGAGACGGTGGTTTGTCGCTACTCCGGCGAGATGAGTCCGTAGTTCTTGTCCTTGCGTCGGTAGAGCACATTGACCTGGTCGTTCGTCGCGTTGCGAAAAACCACAAAACCGTAGTCGCTCTCCTCGAGCTGAATAGCGGCCTCGTCGAGGCTCATCGGCTTGATGCTGAGCACCGTCGACTCGACGATCTGGGGCTCGGTACCGAGTCCCACAGAGGCTTTGTCGACGATCTCCATCGGCCACTGGCTTCCATTGTTGCGATCCGCTTTCCGGCGTTTATCGATGTACTTCTTGCGGGCTCGACGGGCCTGCTTTTCGGCCTTGTCGACGGCCATGTTGAGAGCATCGAAGATGTCGTCGGTCTCCTCGTTCGCCTGGATGAGGCCGAATCGGTGAGTGATGTGAAGGTCGGCCGAGCAGCGGTGCTTCTCCTGCTCCACCGTAACCCGCACATCCACCGGTTCGTCCAGGAACTTGCCGACCTTCTGCAACTTCTCAGCCGTAAATTCGCGGATTCTGGCATCTAGCTCGAGGTTGCGCGCAACGTAGTCGATATTCATGTTTCTCCTCAGTCGAGTTACCTGTTCAGGCTGCTCCCCCACCCTCTAGAAAATCTGCTTGCGGTTGGTGGACGATGGTACACCCAACTCGTCTCGATACTTGGCCACCGTGCGCCGCGCGATGTTGATCCCTTCGCGCTGCAGCATTCGGGTGAGCTCACTATCCGACAGCGGCCGCTTGGGGTCTTCTTCCTGGATGAAATGTTGAATCTTGCGTTTGACGGTCAGCGATGAGATATCCGAGCCATATTCGCGGTCGATTCCGCTGTGAAAGAAGAACTTCATCGGGAACAGGCCCCGAGGTGTGTGCATGTACTTGTTGGACACGACACGGCTGACTGTCGACTCGTGCATTCCGATGTCGTCGGCGACGTCTCGCAGGACCATGGGCCTCAGATACTCGTTCCCACGATCGAGGAAGGGCTGTTGCTGGCGGACGATGGAATCAGCAACCTTGTAGATCGTCCGCTGCCGCTGATCGAGACTCTTGATCAGCCACACGGCAGAGCGCAGCTTCTCTTTGATGAACTGCCTGGCCTCCACCTGCTTGCCATCATTCACCAGGCTGCGCAGCATTCTCCGATAGGCGTTGCTGATTCGCAGGCGTGGCATTCCATCATCATTCAGCAGGATGACGTATTTGCCGCTGATCTTGGTGATGTGGACGTCGGGCTCCACATAGTGGGCACGGTCGGTGTTGAATTTCCGTCCCGGCCTCAACTGGAGGCCCCGAATGCTCTCTACCACCGGTTCGAGATCGGCCAGCGGGACTTCGAGCTTGCGGGCGATCTGCTGGAATTGTCTCTTGAGGAATAGATCCCAGGCCTCGTCGATGACCCTTCTGACCAGGGAGTCTTCCGGCTCTCCACGATCGTCGAGTTGATGTAACAGACTCTCTTTGAGGTCCTGGCACGCTACGCCGGGAGGATCGAAGCTCTGGACCAGATGCAGGGCCTCCTCGACCTCCTCGGCGGTATAGGTCTCCCCCGGCGCCTCCTGCCATCCCATCAGCTGAAGCTCTTCGTTGCTGGCCACGAGAAAGCCGTCCGACTCCAGGTTTCCGATGATGAGCTCGGCGATCTCGCGCTGGCGAGCTGACACGTCCGACATGTGCAACTGCCAGAGAAGGTGGTCGTAGAGGTCTGGCTCGCGAGTCAGGGTGTTCTCGAGGGGAGGCGCCTCCCGAGCTTCGAACACCGCCGGCCCGGTCGAGCCCTCCAGATAGTCGTTGAAGTAGGCATCCAGATCGATGTCGTCCATCGACTCCTGGTGGTCCAACTCGTCAGTCGCCTTTTCCTCGGGCTTCGCCTCGGCGGTCTCTTCTTCCTCCTCGTTCGTGCTCTCGGTGTCGAAGGTCTCGTCTCCCTCCTCGAGGACCGGGTTTTCGACCAACTCTTGCGCCACCACGGTCTGCAGCTCCATGCGGGTCATCTGCAGCAGTTTGATCGCCTGCTGCAGCGAGGGCGTCATGACCAGCTTCTGAGCCAGTTTGAGTGAGAGTTTCTGCTCGAGCGCCATTCGCCGTTACCCTAGAGTGTGAAGTCTTCCCCTAAGTAGATTTTGCGGACCTGGGGGTCGGAGGAGAGCTCTTCAGGAGCCCCGAAACGAAGGATTTCACCATTGTTGATGATATAAGCGCGGTCGGTGATTTTCAATGTTTCTCGCACGTTGTGATCGGTGATCAGAACGCCGATCCCCATGGTCTTGAGCTGCTTCACGATCCGCTGGATATCGACCACGGCGATCGGATCGATCCCTGCAAAGGGCTCATCCAAGAGGATATAGGCGGGACTCAGCACGAGGGCGCGTGCGATCTCCACCCGGCGACGCTCACCGCCCGACAGCGCGTATCCCTGGGTCTTGCGTACTTTTTCGAGGCCAAAGTGGCGAAGCAGTTGCTCTGTGCGCCGCTCCTGTTCCTTCCGGGGAATCTCGAGGGTCTCGAAGATTGCCGTCAGGTTGTCCTCGACGCTCAACTTGCGAAAGACCGAAGGCTCCTGGGGTAGATAGCTGATGCCCCGTTTGGCGCGCAGATACATGGGCAGCTCGGTGATGTCCTGCTGCCCGAGAAAGACCTTCCCGGAGTCGGGCTGGGTCAAGCCGACAACCATGTAGAACGTCGTTGTCTTGCCAGCACCGTTGGGACCCAGCAATCCGACGATCTCCCCCGGATGGACCTCGATGGAGACGTCATCGACCACGGCCCTACCGGAATAGACCTTCCTGAGGTGGCGGGTGCCGAGTACTGCGGCTCCGCTCATGGCTCCGTTTCCCCATTGGTGCTCTCTTCGGACACCAATCGATTTTCACTCCTGACTCGCGCCGTTCCGGTGACAAAGTCGTAGAGCAGCTCCTTGCCCTGGATCCGCCCACCCTTGCCGTCGATCATCACGACCGGGTTCCCAGTCACCGTAGCGCGGTCGTCGTCTGGACGATAGACCATTCGGTCCCCCGTCACCACATGGCCGGTCTCACCATCCTCCAGGCGGGCCGATTCCAAACAGATGATCTCGTCGAACTCGTCATCTTCACTGAGATGAGCCTGGATCTCCTGGCAGAGCATGATTCTCTTCGCTTGAACTGCGCGCGCATCGCCCGAGTAGGTGAGGATCTTCTCGCTCTGATCGTAAACCAGGTGACTGGCCGTGACCTCCAGCGGTTCCGCGGGAAGCCTGGTCGCAACCTCGCCCTCGGAATCTGCATCGCCCTCCGCCGGCCGCCAGACGGTCTTGACGCCACCCGACGCGATGAGGCGGGACGTCGCCAACTCCCCCGTCAGCTCATCGGCCAACATGAAGTTCTCGCCTTGCCAGGCTCGAACATCACCGGTAAAGGAGACCGTCTCCGCGAGGTCGGACCAGACGGCTTGTTTGGCCTCGATCCGAATCGGTTCCCCTGTCGTCGAGCCTCCGAGTGAAGCGCCAGCTCCCGAGCCCTGGTGCAAGATCGCCTTGGCGGGCTCGCTGGCGCGTACCTCCTTCCTCTGACTGTCGTAGACGATCTGCGGCGCTCTGAGCTCTCCTTGCTCCCGGATCACCCAGGCAGGATCCCCCGTCAAGGCGACCTCGCTCTCGGGATCGGCCATATCGACCCGACTGCCGGTCGCCTGCAGGGCATCTTCATGCAGCTCGACGTCGCCCTCCAGACGGAAGGATCCGAGCTCTCCATTTGCGAAGTTGGCGACCGCCGTGTCGCCGCAGGCTCTCCGTAAAATCACCTCGGGCTCGACATCCACGAATTCGTCCATAACGACGTTATCGGTGCCCTGAGCCTGTCTCAGATCACCGTCGACAAAGTCCGCTACCAGATAGTCTGCTTTGATCCGACGTCGGAGGCCTGAGGCGTCCTTCACTGACAGAGCCGCTGGGCCGTAGGGGCCTCTCAGGAGCTCCGCTCTCTTGGGAACCTCTGGATCGCCTTCCAGGGTCACCGAGAGCTCTCGGCCTTCGAAGCTGACATTGCTGGTGGACCCGTCCTCTACCGCTTGCCTCACACCGCCGAAAACATCCCAGCGGGCCTGGATGAACTCGATTCTCCTTTCGTCCTCAGAAAGGGTTACGCTGATCCTTCTGGCTCGCAGGTAGTCATCCCCTCTGCGCAGCTTCACACTGCCTTCAGCACGCAACAGGTGACGATCTCGCTCGAAGGCGAATCGTCGGCACTGAAGAGACATCGGGCTGGCATCGCCAGGCAGGGTCTCCACCTCGACCTTGCCGGCCAGGATGAAGATGTTGCGCCCCGGGGTAATCCGCAGCCTCTCGGCTCTACCCCGGAAGCGCTCCAGGAATCGAAATCGAACCGGCGACGAGCTGACAATCAACCTTCCGTCATCGACCAGCTCCAACCCGTCGGCTGTCAGGTAGACGCCCTGGGGGCCCGTGAAGCGAACGTTGCCGCGAAACGATGCCGCCTGGGTCTCCAGGTTGTAGAAAGCGCTGTCGCTGACCAATCTGTATTCCCCTTCATCCTGCCGAATCATCGACAACTCGACGCCCTGCAGCTCGTAGTCATCACCTTTCGTCGATAGGACGCGCTGCGCTTTGACATGGATCACCTTCCGACCGCTCCGGCTGACCTCGTAGTCGAAGCCCTCGCCTGAGAACTGGAGGTCGGTATCGTTACCGTCGAGCAAACTGCCAGTCGAGGAACCGACGGCATCGGGTCGGCCCATTCTGCCCAGGACGTAGAGCGCCACAACAGACACCAGGAAGCCGATCAAAGCCACCAGCAATGCCCTACGGATGAGACGGACCGGAAGTTCGCGGGGAACCTTAGACATCTTCAGTCATTCTATGCGTCGCGGGGTCATCCTGCTCACTGGACTCGTTCGAGGGTTTCCAGGCTCGGGCATCGACCAGGCGAAGGACGGGCCGCCGGGTGTAGCTGTCCTCTTCCAGACACCCCAGCACCTCGAACGAGCCTTCCAGCTCCCCGGCTCGTTCCTGCCACCCCCAGCCCAGCAAGTCGATCGGTGAGCCGTCATCTCCCTGGGCCGCCATTCCCAGGTGGCCCTTGCCGAAGAGCCGTGGCCTTCCAGCCGGCCTCAGTGGACCGACACGCAGGAGCGGCTGGGGGTTACCCATGCCGAAGGGCTCGAGGCTCCGCATCGCTGCCAGCAGGTCGGTCGTCAGCTCGTTGACCGGCACCTCCAGCTCATAGCTCAGGGTCCTGGCGAGAGAGGTCGCATCCCACAGCTCTGCGGCACTGGACTCCCAGGCAGCTTGCAGCCTGCTCAGGTCCTCGACCGCGATCTTGATGCCAATGGCCTGGGCATGGCCGCCGAATCGATCGAGCTCCTGTCGCCAGGTGCTGAGAAACTCGTGAAGATGGATGTCGGCGATACTCCTCCCTGAACCGGTTGCCCACTTCCCCTCAACGCTGAGCAGTACCGTGGGCCTGTGCAGTCTTCGGGCGATCCGGCCGGCAGCGATGCCAACGACACCGGGGTGCCAGGACTCGCTCCACGCCACCAGGATCGGGGGGAGAGGATCCCGGTCCGCGAAGACCTCCAGAGCCTCCTCGACCACCTGGGTCTCCGCTTGCTGTCGAGACCGATTCCAGTCATCGAGCTCTTTGGCCAGCTCGGCAGCTCTGACGCGGTCCCTCGTCATCAGCAGCTCGAGTGCCGCGTCCGGTCGTGCCATTCTGCCGGCGGCGTTCAGGCGGGGCCCGAGTCGGTAGCCCACATCGCTCGAAGCGACCGGCACTTTGACGTCGGCTTTCCGCATGAGCTCCTTCAAGCCCACAGACCGCGTCCGGGCCAGCTCTTCCAGGCCGATCGCAGCGATCGTTCGGTTCTCACCCACGAGCGGCACCAGGTCGCAGATGGTGCCCAGGCAGGCGATTCGCAGTAGCGCTCCGACCTCGATCGAACGCTGAAAGTGCTCGCCCACCGCGATGGCCAACTTCAGCGCGACACCCGCCCCGGCCAGATCGGGAAACGGGTATCCACTCGACTGTCGCCTGGGATTGATTTCGATGGCGCCCGGAATTGCCTCCCCTTCCGGCAGGTGATGGTCCGTGATGACAACGTCGATCCCGTTCTCGAGGGCCTCTTCGACGGCCTTTACGGCCGTAGTCCCAC
>JAUWSP010000488.1 GCA_030610025.1 Acidobacteriota bacterium
CGACCTGGCTGCGCGACTATCTCTATTTCCCGATCGGAGGGAATCGGCGGGGGCCATGGCGCACCTACGTCAATCTGATGGTTGTCATGTTGCTGGGTGCTCTGTGGCATGGTGCGGCCTGGCACTTTGTCCTGTGGGGTGGCTTCCACGGCCTGCTCCTGGCGTGGGAGCGGGCGAGAGGACGGCGTGGTCTGTTCGACGCTCTACCGAGACCCTTGAGGGTCGCCGGAACCTTTCTGCTGGTGCTGCTCTCGTGGGTTCTCTTTCGTGCCGATAGCGCCGAACGCTCACTCGCCTATCTTGCCACCATGGTCGGGTTGGGTCCGCGGCTCGAGGGCTCGGGACTGCTGGGCGGGATCATCTTCCAGCCCTTCTATCTGCTCACCCTGCTGAGCGCGGCGACGATTACCTGGCTGGCACCGCAGACCTGGGACTGGAGTCGCAGGATCGGTCCGATCAAGGCGTCGATCTGCCTGGTTCTGCTCTGGATGGCTCTGGCGATGATGACCGCTCAGGAGTACAACCCGTTCATCTATTTCATCTTCTGATCATGACGAGAATTCCCCAGCGCGAAGAGCAGGCCCTGCGAGAGGTGGGACAGACCTCCATCACCGCCCGAACGGGCTGGATTCTGGTGCTCTTCTTTCTGCTGACCCTCGTTTCGGTAGCCCTTCTGGAGCCCATGGCAGAGGACTCCGATCGTGGCGCCGCTGCCGAGACGGAGTCGACTGCGGTGACGTTGCCGGGGCCCTGGCAGGAGTTTGCCAGGGGTATCTCCGCAAGTTTCCGAACGGCGAGGAACCAGGGCCTTTTGGAAGCCAACCACGAGCTGCTGGCAGTGATGGACAGCTTCGAGCTGCGGTTGGAGGAAGAGTCGTTCTTGCGGCGACTCGTCCTGCCGCCGCTGCAGGGCTTTCTGACCACCCACCTCGGTGTCGGCAACGAGCAGGCCTATCTCGGCCTGCAGGATTGGCTTTTCTATCGACCCGATGTGGACTATGTGACGGGGCGGGGATTCCTCGACGAGAGTGTGCTCCGAGCTCGAGTTCTGCAGAGCGATCCCTGGGTCGATCCGCCTCAGCCCGATCCCATCCCTGCACTGGTCGAGTTGCAGAGTGAGTTGCAAGCACGGGATGTGCACCTGGTCTTGCTGCCGACTCCGGTCAAGCCCATGCTGGAGCCGGAGCACTTCTCCCGTCGATACTCTCGGGACTCCCCAGCGCTCCAGAATCCGTCCTACGAGGACTTCCATCGGCGACTCGAAGAGGCCGGGATCGAGGTCGTCGATGTGACCTCAGATCTCTGGGAGGTGGGGCAAGGCGGCTCTGAGCCCCAGTTTCTTCGCACCGATACCCACTGGTCACCAGGAGCAGTCGAACAGGCGGCCCGGTCTCTGGGTCAGAGTCTGATCGCTCGTGGCTGGTTGGCGCCACCGAGGGCCGGTGTGTACTTGCAGCGTCAGCTCGAGGTGGAGAATCTGGGCGATATCGCTCCCATGCTGACTCCGACCCCCGCGCAGGTCGAGCGATGGCGCCAGCGGGTGACGATCCGGCGTGTCGTCGATGGCGCCGGCCGACCCTGGCGGAGCGATCCCAAGGCCGAAGTCCTGTTGCTCGGAGACAGCTTCAGCAACATCTACTCCGACCCGGGTCTCGGGTGGGGTGTCGGCGCCGGCCTGGCCGAGCAGTTGAGCTTCGTTCTCCAGAGGCCGGTGGACAAGATCGCTCTCAATGCCGGCGGGGCCCTGGCCGCTCGCAAGGCGCTTCGACGACATTGGACCGGTGGGGCTGGGAGGCTCGAGGGCAAGCGCGTGGTGATCGACCAATTCGCGGTCCGCGAGTTGATGCAAGGCGACTGGCGACTCCTGGGCGTGGACTAAGATCGTTCCCATGATGCGAGAGACGACCAGACCGGCTCCTTTTCGGGCCCCTGCGGCCTGCCTGATCGCAGTAGCTCTCCTGGTCGGATGCAGCCCTCGCCAGCCATCCCCCTCCGGCGGCTTCGACCCCCAGCCGACCCGAGGCTACATCCTGATCTCGATCGACACCTTGCGGGCCGACCATCTCGGGGCCTACGGCTATGCGCGGGATACCAGTCCGTTCTTCGACAGCCTTGCAGCCAAAGGCACTCTGTTCGAGCGCCTCGTGGTTCAGTACCCCTCGACGCTGACCTCCCATATGTCGATCTTCACCGGTCTCTATCCACAGGAGCACGAGGTGCTGCCGCCGTCGACCGTGCTCTCGCTCGAGATCGAGACTCTCCCAGAGATGTTCCAGCGACACGGATTTCGCACCGCCGGACACACGGAGGGTGGGTTCGTGGCCGGCGGCTACGGGTTCGCCCGGGGATTCGACGAATTCACGGACACCCCCTACAGCTCGGACACCGACATCGAGCGGACGTTCGACAGGGGGCTCGACTTCCTGCGCTCGCTGGAGCGAGATGAGAATTTTTTCCTGTTTCTCCACACCTATGCCGTACACGATCCCTACGAGCCGCCTGAGCGATTTCGATCCCTTTTCTGGTCGGGGCCGGCCCCGGAAATCGCCGATTCGAGCGGTGAGTTTCTGCGTCAGGTCAACCGGGGATCGGAGCCTGTGCCACCGGAGACCCTGCGCTACTACGAGGCACAGTACGACGCCACGATTCGCTATGTGGACGAAGTACTGGAACGGTTCGTGGGGGAGTTGGAGGTGCTGGGACTGCTGGGGGAGACGACGCTGATCATCACCTCGGACCATGGAGAGGAGTTCGGCGAGCACGGCAAGGTGGCGCACACCCAGGTCTATCCGGAGTGCCTGGCAGTCCCACTTCTCGTCGTCCATCCGCAGCAAGACATTGGCTTGGCGGTACCCGACCTGGTCGAGACCGTGGATCTTGCTCCGACGCTCGTCGAGCTGGCGGGCATCGAGGCCGCTGGAAAGATCTCCGGCAAGAGCCTGGTCGGCTTCTTGAGGGGTGAGAACCTCGCGGAGCCTGCCAGCCAGGCCTACGCTGAAGTCCTCGATGAGGAGAGGGTTCGAACCCTGTTTGCCCACGGCCCCAAGAGCTACCTGCAGCTTCTGATGGTGGAGCCCGAGCCCGATCCCGTTGGAGGCTGGATTCGCCACGCCTTCACCTTCGACACTGAAGAGGACCTTCTGGAGTTCGAGGCGCATAGCTTTCATGAGCCCCGCCGTGTCCAGGTCACTGTCGATGGCTCGTCCCTCGGTGAGATCG
>JAUWSP010000567.1 GCA_030610025.1 Acidobacteriota bacterium
GCCCAGGTACTGGTCGACAACGGTATCGAGACCGTGGACGCGTTGGCCTCTCTGCCGGCTGAGAAGCTGGCCTCGATGCCGGGATTCGGCGCGGCGAGGGCAGCAGCCGTTGGCCAGGCAATCGCTCGACTGAAGCAGCCTTCGCCTGGCGTCGAGGAGACGACCAGCAAGTCGAAGAAGAAGGAAAAGAAAAAGGGCGAGAAGAAGGGCAGCAAATCCAAAGGGGGCAAGAAAGACAAGAAGAGGGGCAAGGACAAGAAGTCCAAGAAGAAAGACAGAGGCGACAAGAAGAAAAAGAAGCAAGGCAAGAAGGGTAAGGGCAAGAAACGCAAATAGCCTTCGGGACCCGGCCATGAACCCGAAATCGGTCAGCTATCCGCTCGAATCGCAGATCCGGGGTCGAGAGGCCCTGAAGTCCGCCTCCCATCGGTTTCCCGGTCGTCTGGAGACCCACCCCGAGCGGCGTAGCACCTATCTGGACACCTTCGATTGGCGGCTCTATCAAGAGGGAGGGAGCCTCCTCTCCTCGGCTGACGGGCGCGTCACCGTTCTCCGTTGGACCCGCCTCGACGGCACACCTGTTTTCCGGGCACGACTCCGGGCCAATCCCGAGTTCGCCTGGGATCTGCCGGCGGGCCCCTTCCGGGAGGCTCTCGACTCCGTGGTCGAGATGCGGCGTCTTCTCCCCCGCCTGGAGATCAACAGCCGAGGCGAGACTCTTCACCTCCTCGACACCAATCAGAAGACCGTCGCGCGGCTTCACTTCGAGGAGACCTCAGTCACCGGCACCGGCATCGGCTCGGTGCCGAAAACCCTGGCACTCCCCATTCTGATGACAGCGGAGCCTGTCCGAGGCTACGCGAGAGACTTCCAGGCTCTGGTGGATCTTCTAGAGGACGAGTTTCAGCTTCAAGCAACTTCATCCGACCAGCTCACCCTGGCCCTCGAGGCTCTGGGGCTGGAGCCCTCGGCATCGTCCGGCAAGCTCACGGTTCAACTGGCTCCCGAGATGCGCAGCGACGAGGCGACGAAACGGATTCACAAAGAGCTGCTGCAGGCCATCCTGAACAACGAAGAGGGCGTGCGGCAGGACCTCGACACAGAGTTCCTGCACGATTTCCGCGTTGCGGTGCGGCGTACACGCTCGGCTCTCACCCAGATCAAGAAGGTCTACCCACCCGACGTTGTCGAGCAGTTCAAACGGCAGTTCGCATGGCTGGGCCAGGCTACGGGGCCAACCCGCGACCTGGACGTCTACCTCCTGAAAATGCCCGACTATCGAGCCACCCTGCCCGAGCACCTGCAGACGCATCTGGAACCGCTGCAGGAGTTCCTGACCAGGCATCAGTGCCTCGAGCATCAAAGGCTGGTGGAGGATCTCGACTCGCAGCGCTATAGCCGATTGCTGGAGAGCTGGCGCAGCTTCCTCGACGATCCGGTGTCCGAGGCAGCGTCGGGAGCCAGCGCCTTGTCCCAGGCAGAGATCCCGGTCGGGCAGACGGCCTCGAATCGAATATGGAAGGCCTACCGCAGGGTTCTCAAACAGGGGCAGTCCATCGATGGTGACTCGCCTCCGGAGTCTCTGCACCGTCTGCGCATCGACTGCAAGAAACTCCGGTATCTCCTGGAGCTTTTCAAGAGTCTCTATGACCAGCAGGAGATGGGAACCCTGGTGAAGGCCCTCAAGCGATTGCAGGACAACCTCGGAGACTTCAACGACCTGGAAGTCCAGCAGGCCACCCTGCAGAACTTTGCCCACGGCATGTTCCAGGAAGGCCTGGCCACGGTCGAGACCCTCATGGCTCTGGGTCGGCTGGTCGATCGGTTGGAATCCCGGCAGGCGAAGGAGCGTCAGAGATTCCAGAGAGAGTTTGCGAAGTTCGCCTCCAAGAAGAACCGGAGCCGCTTTCGAGCACTCTTCAAGCAACAGACGGTGGCCGCGTGAGGGTCTTTGCCACCTACAACATCAAGGGTGGGGTCGGGAAGACGGCTACGGCAGTCAACCTGGCCTACCTGGCGGCCAGAGACGGCGCCCGCACCCTGATCTGGGATCTGGATCCCCAAGCTGCCGCCACCTTCTACTTCAGGGTTCGGGCCAAGGTAAGAGGGGGCGCGAAGAAGCTCCTCAACGGCAAGCGGCCGCTCGCGGCCACAATTCGAGGAACGGACTTCGAGGGCCTCGATCTCTTGCCTGCCGACTTCACCTATCGCAACATGGATCTGGATCTGATTGAGAGCAAGCGACCCACCCGACAGCTGGCAAGCCTGCTACTGCCCCTCTCAATGCAGTACGACTACCTATTCCTCGACTGCGCGCCGAGCATTTCCCTGGTTTCCGAGAGCGTTTTCGTCGCCGCCGACATTCTTCTGGTTCCGACGATTCCAACTACCCTGTCACTTCGTACTCTCGACCAACTCGATCGGCATCTTCGCAACCGGGGTTCGACGCGACCGCAGCTCTATCCTTTTCTATGCATGGTGGACCGGCGCAAGTCCCTCCACAAACGCATCTGTGCCTCACCCACCGAGCATCACCCGGACATGCTCCATACCGTGATTCCCTACTCGAGTCTGATCGAGCAGATGGGGCTCCGTCGCGCGCCCCTGCCGGCCTTCGCACCTTCCGCAGAGCCCTCCAGGGCGTATGAGACTCTCTGGACCGAGATCGTCAGCCGCCTCTCCCTATGACAGAATCCGAGCGTACCCGCAACTCGCCAGGGATCGCCTGGTAGGACGA